>WRML01000014.1 GCA_009777165.1 Kiritimatiellota bacterium | reverse complement strand
GAGATTGTCGTCGGCGACATCCTCCTTCTCGCCACGGGCGACAAGATCCCTGCCGACGGGCGGCTCCTGGAAAGTCATGGGCTCTGTGCCGACGAGTCCGCCCTGACGGGCGAGAGTGCCCCCGTGGAGAAAGACGCCGAGCGTGTCTTGACCGACGAGAGAACGCCCCTTGCCGAGCGCGTCAATATGCTTTACGCCGGCACCTACGTCACGGGCGGGTTCGGCAAACTGCTGGTGACCGCCGTGGGCGACGCGACGGAGTTCGGCAAGATCGCGCAGGGGCTGCACAGCAAGGAACGGACCACCACGCCCTTGCAGGAACGGCTGGGGCGGCTCGGGAAAACGATTACCCTGTTCGGCGCAATCGCCGCCGCAGTCGTGTTCGTTGCGCAACTCGTCAACCTCTCCCGGCACGGCGGCTTGGCACTGGCGGACGTGATGGAGGCATTCGTCACGAGCATCATTTTGATTGTCGCCGCGGTCCCGGAGGGCCTACCGACCATCGTTGCGGTGTCGCTGTCCATCAACATCATCAAGCTGTCCCGGCAGAATGCGCTGGTCAAGAAGATCATCGCGTCCGAGACCGTGGGTAACATCAACGTCATCTGCTCGGACAAGACCGGGACGCTGACCGAGAACAGGATGACCGTCGTCGGCGACATCACCAGCGAGCGGGTTTTGCGCAACGCCTGCGTCAACAGCACGGCGGACATCGGCGAGGGCGGCGCGTTCATCGGCAACGCCACCGAATGCGCCCTGCTCGTGGCGGCGGACAAGCGCGGCTGGAACTATCGCGACTGCCGCCGGAGCGCGGAGATCGTCCACGTCTTTCCTTTCTCGTCAGATAAAAAGTGCATGACGACCCTCGTGCGGGCCCCCGGGGGCAGCATCGCCTATTCCAAGGGCAGTCCCGAAAGGATACTCCGCTCGTGCGATATGCCGGACCGCGAACGTGTGGCGATTGAACAGCAGATGCTGCCCGATCAGCAGAGGGCGTGTCGCATCATCGCGTTCGCGCACCGCGTGCTTCATGCGGAATCCACGGAAGAGGAAATCGAGCGCGGGATGACCTTCGACGGTTTCGTCGCGATCGCCGACCCGCTCCGCGCCGATGTCTTCGAGGCAGTGAACCAGTGCCGCCGCGCGGGGATTGACTTGAAAATCCTGACGGGCGACAACATCGTCACCGCCACCGCCATCGCGAACGAGCTGCGCGTGCTGGACGATACCCGCATCGCCGTGGAGGCGCAGGACATCGAGGATATCAAGGATGCGGCGCTCTCAGAGATGCTCCCGCGTATCAGCGTCATTGCCCGCAGCACGCCTGGCATCAAAATGCGCGTCGTCAAGCTGCTGAAGGCGGCGGGCCATACGGTGGCGGTCACGGGCGATGGCATCAACGACGCGCCCGCGCTCAAATGCGCGGACGTGGGTATCGCGATGGGCATCTCCGGCACGGAGGTTTCCAAGGAGGTCAGCGACATCGTGCTGCTGGACGACGCCTTCTCCACCATCGTCAACGCCGTGTGCTGGGGGCGCGGGATTTACGAGAACTTCAAGCGTTTCATCAGCTTCCAGCTGGCGGTCAACGTGTCGGCGGTGTGCGTCATGCTGACGGCGGTCGTGCTGGGCTTCAAGGCCCCGTTCACTGCGCTGCAACTCCTGTGGATCAACATCATCATGGACGGCCCCCCCGCCTTGACACTCGGGCTGGAGCCCGTCCGCGGCGACCTGATGAGCCACCCCCCCGTCAAGCGCAGCGAGAATATTTTGTCGGGCCCCCTGCTGGCGCGGATCGGCATCACCGGGCTTTACATCTCGGTGGTGGTGCTGTCGCAATACGCTTTCGATTTCCTCGGGGGGGGCCCCGAGCAGATGCCCACGATCCTCTTCGCCCTGTTCACGCTGTTTCACTTGTTCAACGCCTTCAACTGCCGCGAGCTGCACCGCGAGAGCATTTTCAGGCACCTGCTGAGCAACCGCCTCATGCTCGGCGTGATGGGGATCACCTTCGTGCTGCACGTGTTGCTGATCCAATACGCGGGCGCGTTTTTCGGCACCCTCCCCCTCCCGCCCGCGTTGTGGGTCAAACTCTTTCTGGTTGCCTCCAGCGTGGTGGCGTTTCAGGAGCTTGCGAAGTTGGGAAGACGCGCGATATCACCATGATTATCGTATCGCCGCTGAGGCGTTTTCCTCGTCACGGTTGAGCGCATCGTCATCGTTGTGGATGATGTCTGGACCCCGGTATCGCAAATGATTTTCGGGAATAAGGGGGGGGGATCATTCAGGTATTTACACCTGAGCCCATATATGATAAAGTCTTTTGCGTCTGTTTTTGGACATCAAAGCGAACGAGAGAAGCGTGTGACATGAAAATGACAGGAAAGAAGTGGTGGAGCGTCAGATGGCTGGTGGCGGCAGGGGGGGTGTTGCTGTTCGCGTCGTGCCGCGCACCCGCGCCGGAGGCGGGGCGGTATCAGATGGCGATGACGAGCATAGGCGGCGGTGGCGGCGAGTCATATACGCCTGTCACCACGACGGTGTACGTCATGGAGATGGAGACGGGCAGGATTCTGCAGAGGGATATAAATAATGCGCAGGGATGGAAATTCGTTCCGTCGTCTGTGCCGGTATCGCCTTCGGTGTTTGATGACGCACAGGCAAGCTACGAGCGCGCAGAGGAAGCGAAGAAAAAGGCACAAGCCGAACTTCAGGTAAAGCGCGAGGTTTTTTGTAAAACGCTTGCCCAGAAGTCGCTTGAAGAACAGGTCGCATGGGCAGATGACATTTATCTGTATGACCCAAAGAGAAGAGGTGATAATCCCCCTTTTCGTATGCTTCTACGGAGCTTCCTGAAATCTTCTTCACCCAGGACTTTTCCTTCCTCCTCCTACAATGTTCTTCCTGCTAACCTCACGTTTGAAGCAGAAGATGTTCTTGTCGGGTTTAGAGGGAATCTGGACGACAACGCCTGGGTTCAATTCTTTTTGTCCAGCGCGGCGTTCGACAACAAGACCGTTTTCCTTGCGCCCGCAACGATTGAGGATGATGTGAAGGCGGAAGTCAAACGGCAGGAGCCAAAGCAAGAACAGATGCGAAAAGAAGAGGCAGAAAAAAAACAGCAAGAAATGCTTCAGAGAGCTGCGGAGGCGGTGGCGACGCAAAGGGTGATGCGAGAAGAGGCGGCGGCGCAAGAGGCGGCGGAAGAGAAGGAGGGACGTTAGCCCATGCCGACAATCTCATCAGTTGTGTCCCAGTCACGTATGAGCCGCAAACGAATGGGAAACGCCGTCCGGAGGGCTGAAAGTCCAGCATGGCTCGCAAGGGACTTAGGGGACCTAGGAGACCTAAGGGACGAAAGGGCATCGCAAAAAAGGCTGACCGCAGGGCAGGGGGGGGGTCTCTTGCAGAGGGCGCATACAGTTCCTTGGTCTCCTGTGTCCCCTAGGTCTCCTGCGTCCCCTCACAATCCGCAACGGGCGTGGCGGCGGTTTCGGGGATACCGCCTTGCCGGGGGGCTGAAAGGGGCATGATGAAGCAGTTTATCGAGAAGGCGTCGGTGCTGGTGGAGGCGTTGCCGTACATCCAGGATTTCAAGGGGGCGGTCGTCCTCGTGAAGGTGGGCGGGAGCGTGATGGAGGTGCCGGAGAATTTGGAGAGCCTGTTGACGGATATCGCGCTGATGAGCGCGGTGGGCATGAAGACCGTCCTGGTGCATGGGGGGGGGAAGACAATCTCGCGCGGTATGGAGCGGGCGGGCATACCCCCCCTCTTCGTGGCGGGGCTGCGCGTGACGACGGCGGACGCGATGCGGGTCGTCGAGCAGGTCATCAAGCAGGAGGTCAACGCGAATGTGGTGCGTCTCCTGCGGCGGCACGGGGCGAACGCGCGCCCCCTGCACGGGGATTGGATTTTCACGGTGGAGAAGAAGACCGGGCGGGACCCCGCGACGGGGGGGGCCGCGGACTGGGGGTTCGTCGGGGAGCCGGTGTCGGTGGACACGCGTCCGGTGCAAGAGATGCTGGACGCGGGGATTGTCCCGGTCGTGACGCCGCTGGGGACAGGGCGCGAGGACGGCCGGGCGTACAACGTGAACGCGGACACGGCGGCGGCGGCGTTGGCGCAGGCGATGCGGGTGCGCAAGCTGGCGTTCATCTCGGACGTGCCGGGGCTGCTGCTGGATGTGAATGACCCGTCGAGCCTGTTGGCGACGCTGCACGTGAGCAGCGTGGAGAAGCTGAAGACGGACGGGATTGTGGGCGGCGGGATGCTGCCGAAGCTGGACAGTTGCGTGGGGGCGATTCGCGCCGGGGTGGGCAAGGTCCACCTCGTGGACGGGCGGATGCCGCATTCGCTGCTGCTGGAGATTTTTACGAAACAAGGAGTAGGAACGGAGATTATTGCAGATGACTAAGAGTGAAGGTATTGCCGCGATCTTTGACCAGTATGTGATGCAGACCTATTCGCCGACGGCGACGTTGGTGAGTGGGAAAGGGTGCCGGGTGCATAACCCGGAACGGAATGTGTTCATGGACTTCACGGCCGGATTGGCGGTCCATAATGTAGGGCATTGCCACCCCAAGGTGGTGGAGGCGATTCAGAAACAGGTGGCGGCGTTGGGCCATGTGTCCAACCTCTTCTATACGCCGGGGCAGGCGCTGCTCGCCCAGCGGCTCTCGAGGCTGTCGCTGGGGGGCAAGTGTTTCTTCTGCAACTCCGGGGCGGAGGCGAACGAAGCGATGATTAAGCTCGCGCGCGCCTGGGGCCATGAGAAGGGCAAGTACGAGATCATCACGATGCAGAACTCGTTCCACGGGCGCACGCTCGCGACGCTCACCGCCACCGGGCAGTCCAAGATCCAGAAAGGGTTCGAGCCGCTGCCCATCGGGTTCGCGTATGCCGAGTTCAACAACCTGGAGTCGGTCGCGGCGGCGGTGGGTGAACAGACGGTCGCGGTGATGCTGGAGGCGGTGCAGGGCGAGGGCGGCGTGTTGCCGGCGACGGAGGAGTTCGTGGTCGGTCTGCGCAAGCTGTGCGACGAGAAAGGGTTGCTCTTGCTGTTCGATGAGGTACAGTGCGGCATGGGACGCACGGGCAAGTGGTTCGGGTGGCAACACTACCCGGTCAAGCCTGACGCGTTCACGCTGGCGAAGGCGCTGGCGGACGGTATCCCGATGGGGGCGCTGGTCGCCACGCCCGAGCTGTCGGCCGTGTTCAAGCCAGGGATGCACGCCTCGACGTTTGGCGGTAACCCGGTCGTTTGCGCGGCGGCCATGGCGGTGATAGACGTGATCGAGGAGGAGGGTCTGCTCAATCACGCGGAGCACATGGGCGAGCTACTGGCCGAAGGCCTCAGGATGTTCATTGACAAACATGACCAGATCCTCGACATCCGCGGCAAGGGGCTGATGGTCGGGATGGTCGTGGAAGGGAGCGCCAAGGAGATCGTTGACGTCTGCCGCGAGATGGGGCTGCTCTGCTGCACCGCGGGTGAGCACGTGGTGCGCTTCCTGCCGCCGCTTAACGTGAAAGAACCTGACATCGAAGAGGCACTCGAAATGGTCGGCGACGCGATCGCCGAAATCTACGGTGAAGACGAGGGTGAGGACAGCGAAGCGTCACTGGCGGACGAATCAGGCGGACACGATTCCTTGATTTGAGTCGTCGTAAACGTGACAAAAAGGAGAACCGCGATGAACACGAACCGACGTGATTTCATCAAGGGCGCGGCCACCGCCATGGCGGTGTTGCCGACGTTCAAAATCCTGAGTCAGGATAATCCCCTTGCCCTAGATGTTGACCCCATCAATGTCGCCCTCATCGGCTGCGGGGCGCAAGGTTCAGTCCTGTCCGAAGCCGCGACAAGGATCCCGGGCATCCGCTTCCGTGCAATCTGCGACATCTGGAGATTCAATCAGGACAGGATGAAATCTTTCTTCAGGGGTATGAAGCATGATATCACTTACTATGTAGATTACCGCGAGATGCTGGAGAAGGAGGACAAGAACATTGACGCGGTGATCATCGCCACGCCGGACTGGATGCACGCGGAACACGCCAACGCCTGTCTGCGTGCGGGCAAACACGTCTATTGCGAGAAACCGATGTCCAACCGGATTGAGGACGCCAAGTCCATGGTGCAAACCCAGCGCGAGACGGGCAAGCTCCTGCAGATCGGTCACCAGCGTCGCTCCAACCCGCGTTACACCCATGCCATCAACCGCGTGCTTCGCGAGGCGAAGATGCTGGGCAGCGTCCCTCACGCCTACGCCCAGTGGCATCGCGCCGTCGCGCCTTTCTTGACTGTGCGCGAGCGTATGTTCGTCCCGGCAGAGACGCTCGAACGGTATGGCTACGAGAACATGGAGCAACTGCTCAACTGGCGCTGGTTCGCCAAGTACGGCGGGGGCCCCATGCTGGACTTGGGCTCGCATCAGGTGGACCTCTTCCTCTGGGCGTGGGACAGCGATCCGGTCTCCGTGACCGCCGTCGGCGGCAATGAATTTTACGGGCGCCAGATGAACGACAACGTGACCGCCTCGTTCGAGTTCAGGGTCAAGGACGGCAAGACCAGCCGCGGCCTTTACCAGGTGCTGACGACCACAAGCTCTGGCAGTTTTTACGAGCGGTTCATGGGGGAAGACGGGACGTTACAGATCTCCGAAGTTTCAGTGTTGGGTGATTCGGTGGAACGTGCGCCTTACTCTGGTCGTCCCGACCTCCTTCCTCGATGGAATAAACTTGTCAGTCAAGGTCTGCTTCGCGAACTCCCCAAGAAACCGCCAGCCCAGAAATGGTCACCCGAGATGCCTTATGACGATATGATGTGCCGTCTTGACCCTTCCGAAATGTGGGTATCCTATTTATTGCCGGTTGGCCTGACCAAGCCCGCGCACCAGCCACACCTGGAAAACTTCTTTGACGCGATCCGCCTCAACAGGCCCGACCTGCTGACCTGTCCGGCGGACGTGGCGTACCGGACGAACGTCGCGGTCCTCGCAGCGAATGAGTCCGTCACCAAACGCCAGACCATCACCTTCAAGCCCGATGATTTCCGCGCCTGAACAAGTCCCGGTCGTTCGTTTTTTTCACCCGACAATTCTCACATACGATGGCGGAGGAGCCAGAGCCAGTTGAGGAGGAGGAGCAATACGGCAAGCACGATGGCGACGTGTACTTCCAGGCGTGTGAGCCTGACGCTCGGGACGCGTCGGAGAAAAAGAGCGGAAACCACATACCCCCCCCCCAGGGGCACCGCCAGTAACATGAGGATTGTCATGAGCGGTTGCATCCGGAGCGCGTCCGGCACCCCCCCCCTCAGCAAGGCCAGTGCCGCGCGCGTGCTGCCGCATAAGAAGCAGGGGACCCCTGTCAACCTTTTCAACAGGCAGACCTGTACCCCCAGCCCATGCAAAACACAAACGCCAAGGCCGCACACGAGGAGGGTCCGTAACGTCTGGAGGATGACCCGGAGGGGAGGTGGGGAGGTCCAGCCGATACGCATGATTACATCCCCACCTCTGTGTGAACGAACATCATTATTTTCCCAGCCATTGCACGGTGTGTTGGCCGGACGGGATGTCGTCGAAAACCAGATAGCCATCCTCGTAGACGATTGGTACGCGCTTGCCGTCGAGCGTGAGCTCGCCGTTGCGGACGGGCAGTGGGGGGATCTCAATCCGCGCAGTCATGTTCACGGGGATTTCGACCGTCAGCCGGTAGAACTCGCCCTGCCGTTGGCGCACGCCGACCGCGACGGGCCCCCGGATGGTCGGCACCACCCCCTGCACCTCGCGTGTTGACGCTTGCGGGCGGATGAGGGCCTTGCCGAACCCTGCCGTCAGCGGGCGTACACCCAGCACATAGCGCGGGATGATGTTCGCGGGCACAGCCCCCCAGGCGTGGCTCCAGTCGTGGTCGGGCTTCACCCTCCCCCCCCACGCCTCCGTTGAGATTGTGGAACCCTCGCGCATCATGTTCATCCAGCCCCGCTCGCCCGTGCTGGTCATGAGTTCGATGGCGGCGTCATCCATGCCGGCCGCGAAGAGCGCCTCGAGCAGGTACTGTGCCCCGTACGGGCTGCACGCCATGCCGCGCGACCGTACATACACCGCCACGCTCGCCCGTTCCGCCTCCGGCACCAGCCCGAACACGAGCGGCAGCATATTCGCATGGAGCGACGAATGCGCCGACCCCTCGCCGTCCACATACCGGCCTTTCGCCGCGTCATAGAAAACCTTGTTGTACGAGGTGGCGACAATCCCCGCCAGTTCGCGGAATCGTCGCGCGTCGTTATCCCGCCCGATGGCCTCCGCGAGATCCGCCATCTGCCGCACGTTGAGGCAGAAGAATGCGTTGACGACAGCGTTGACGGGCCTGAAGTCGAAGCCGTCGCGCTCCGACTCGGGCGCGTCAACGATGTCGCGGATGCCGGAGTCGAGCGGGGCGTCGGGCCCCCCCGTCACGAGCAGCCCGTCCTTCGGGCGCGCGTGGGCCAGCATCACCTTGTTGGCCCGGAGGTCGGCATAACACCGCGCGATGGCCTGCGTGTTGCCCGTGTACATCCAGTCGGTCCAGGCCATCATGATTGCGTGCTGCCGCGACTCCGTGAGCCACGTTGGATTCGCGATCAGGTGTTCGAGGCTGTACCGCGCCAGCGTGAACTCACGATCCAGCGCGTAGTGGCAAAGCTGGTTGATGTAGGCGTTGCGCGCGTCGGGGATACGCTCGCGGTCGCCGTTGACGTAAACGCCCGCGAACGTCGTCGCCTTGATGCTGTACTTGCTGAAGGCGTACACGCGGTCCAGGATGCGGTCATCGCAGACGAACGCTGACGCCTCGTCATCGAACGGGTAGGACACCGTAATCTGGCGGAAGGCGGCGGCGGAGACCGGGACCGGGCACTCCTCCACCTCCACGTAGCGGAACGGCATGACAACGCCCACCTCGGGCGGCAGCACCGCCGAATCGACGGAGGTGTTGCGCGGATCGGCAATGAACGGCACGCGGTAAACGTCCAGGCGCGTGAGCGCGCCGCTGACCTTCGCGTAGCGGTGGCCCCCCTCCGGCGCGGCGACGACGCAATCGTCCTTCACCTGTTCCCCGATGTGAAGGTCGAACGGCCCGATGTACGGTTGATTTCGCTGCGGGACGATCTCGACCCACCCGAACGCCGCGTTCCCGAAATCAACCAGCGCATGGCCTTTCGCGTTCGTCACGATGCCGACGGGCTTGACGGTCGCCTGCGCCAGCGGGTAACGCAGCGGCATGTCGCCGTCCAGCTCGAGCGCCGTCAGGAACGAGACACTCTGCGACCACGCGCCCTCACGCCCGCGGCTGTCCCATACGCGCACACGCCAGCAGACGGACTGGTTCGTCGGCAGCGGCTTGCCCTCATAACGGATGAAGAGCGACTGCCCCGACACGACCTTCCCGGAGTCCCACAGGTCGGGGGCCCCTGCGCGCATGGATGAGGTGGACGTCGCAACCTGGACTTGGTACGCCGTCTGGAAGTCCCCCTGCCGCCCGTCCTTGAAGCACCATGAGAACTGCGGCGACGGATCCGTCACTGCCACCCACCCCGGCTTGGCCAGAAGTCCACACATCAACCCCGTCGGCACCAGCGCAAATGCCGGCACCGCCATGCACACCGCCCAAACAGACACGACGTGTTTCATGCTCATCGCCCTCGCTTAGAATTTCAGGCCGACCCCCACGGTGTATCGGGTATCATCCTTTTTGAGGCCGGCGGGGGGTTGCGAATGGTAGAGGAACATGGCCCGGGCCTCCACAAACCACCGCGCCGTAATCTGCGCGCGCGCGCCAGCATCGGTGGTGAGCAGGTACTCGCTCGTGTCGTCGATGCGCTCCAGGAGTTCGAGGTTGTGGAACAGACTGAAACGCTCGCCGAAATCCCTTGCGATGTGATACGCGCCACGCGCGGAAAGGTAGGTGTCCTGCTCATCGAGATTCGAATAGTTCTCGTCCACATACGTGGCGCCGAGTTCGGTGAAGACGTTCCAGGTGTCCGTCTCGACCCACTGGTAGCCCACGCCGGCGCCGGTCGTCAGGCGGTGGTCCAAATCAAGGATCTTGTCCTTGTAGTACCGCGCGTTGACGTAGGCGTAGGACTGCTTCGACCAGAAGTAATCGAACTTCCCGCCGACGAAGAAATTGTCCGCCGTGGTCTCGGAGCCCCCCCCGTCCGTTTTCTGTTGCGCGTGGAAATAGCCCGCGTCAACTTTTGTGCGCGTGTCCTCCGAGCGGCGCACCGCGTCCGCGATGAGGGTGGTGTTTCGGTTGACCGAGTTGCCCGCCGTCTCCATGTAGCTGGCGACGACCGTGCCCGTCCACTTCACCTGCTCCGGGTTGACCTTCACGATCTGTTCCAACGCCAGCGTGCGCCGTTGGCCGTCGCCGGACGCGACCTCAATGCCGCCGCCGTCAACGGCGCTCACCGTCTGCCGGACGGCGGTCCCGTCGTCGGTCACAATCTCGACAGGCTCATCCGACGCGAACGTTTGGATGTCCTCCATCTTTAGGACGACCGCCCCCGCCACCTTGGAGGTGAACATCATTTTCCCGTCCTTGACCTCCTTAATCGTCCCTGTGAGACGGTCCCCTGATTTAAAGAAAACCGTGTCGGCGGGCAAAGAAATGACAACCAGACCGACAATCGACATCGCAAGTAATTTTTTCATAAGGGGAAAGCATACTAAAAACTCCCCCCTGCCCGCAATGCCAATTTTTTGAATTGCACATGAATGTGGCAGTGGCACACCGCGCACATCAAAAAAACGGCGCCGGGGTCATCCGGCGCCGATCCTGTATGACAGGAGTGGTCTTAATCTTATTGGGTTGTGTGGTGTAATGTATCTATAATTGGTTGTGTGGTGTAGAAATCAATCCTCGGTTTTCAGGTTGATGAACCGTGTCCCCTGCCCCGTCTTCACCCGGAGCAGCACGTTCCCGTCCTTTCCTTTCGCAATCGCCTGTTCAAACGCCTTCACGCTGTTCACCTCCTTGCGGTTCACCTCCAAAATCAGCATCCCCGGCTGCAGACCCGCCTCATCCGCAGGGGACCCGCGCATGACCTCCGAGATCATCACGCCCTGTTCCGTCTCATAACCGAACCGCTGCGCCAAATCCCGGGTCACCTCCTGAACCTGAAGGCCAACCTTGTCCTGCACCTCCCCAGCCGCGCTGTCGGGTGCCGCCTCGCCGGCCTCATCGTCCGGGAAGGCCTCGACCGTCACGGTCAGCTTCTTGGCCTTGCCCTCCCTGAAAACGACCAGGTTCGCCTTTTCTTTAGGCATGATCCGTGCCACTTCCATGCGGAAGCTGGCCGAATCCTTGATTTTCTTGCCGTTCAGCTCGGAGATGATGTCCCCGCTCTTGATCCCGGCCTTGTCCGCAGGCCCCCCCTTCTGGACGTCCGCGACAAGTACACCCCCCCCCTCGTTGCGGCCGAAGGACTTGGCCATCTGCTCCGTGACCTCGCCGGGGTTCATGACAATCCCGATGTAACCTCTTGTCACCCTTCCATTTGCGACAAGTTGTCCCTTGACCTGCATCGCCATGTCAATGGGCACCGCAAACCCGATCCCCATGTAACCCCCGCTCTGGCTGTAGATGGCGGTGTTCATGCCGATGACCTCGCCGTCGATGTTCAGGAGGGGCCCCCCGGAATTGCCGGGGTTAATCGCCGCGTCCGTCTGGATGAAGTCCTCATAGTCGGTGATCCCGATGTTGCTGCGTCCTTTTGCACTCACCACGCCAACGGTCAGGGTCTGCTCCAGCCCGAACGGGGTGCCGATGGCGACGACCCACTCGCCGATCAGCAGCTTCTCGGGGTCCCCGATGGAGAGGCAGGGGAAGTCGTCACCCTCGATCTTGATCAGCGCGACCTCCGTCTTGGTGTCCGCGCCGATGCGCTTGGCGACGTACTCGCGCCCGTCGACCAGTTTCACGGTGATCTTGTCCATGTCGCCGACGACGTGCGTGTTGGTCAGGATATAGCCGTCCTTACTGATGAGGAATCCCGAGCCCTGCCCCGTCTGCTTGTACGTCTGGGGCTGGCGGCCGCGGCCCGGCTGGCCGTGCCCGAAAAACTCCTGCGGGCTGTTGAAGAACGGATACCCCCCCCTCCTCACCGGGACATTCTTCTCGACCTGGATGAAGACCACCGCCGGGCGCGCGATCTCCGCCACGCTGGAGAACCCCCTGCGGAAATCCACGTCAGCCGCGTGCGCCGCCGCAAAAAAAACAAATGCCGTCAATATGATCAGTGTACTCTTTTTCATCGTATCTCCCTCCTTCTGCTTACAACTGTACGCACCCTAACCATTCGGGTGAACGCCTGACTAAAAGCAGGATTTGTGCCAAATTAATGTAGCCTTCTCCCTTTGCAGAGAGTGAGGGCGGCGCGCGCGGGGAGGGTACGGCCCGCGAAGGGGCAGTTGCGGGAAAGCGATCGGAACAGGGAGGGGTCAACGGTCCAGGGGGTGGGGTCGATCAGAACTAGGTCGGCCAGTACCCCCGAGGCGAGTGTGGGGGGGGGCATCCCCAGCACGGCGGCGGGGCCCGTCGTCCAGCGGCTGACCCAGTCCAAAAGCGGCATCCGTTCCTCGATGACCATCGCCTGCCACGTCACCCCGATGGCGGTCTCGAGCCCGATGACCCCGGACGGCGCGGCGAGGAAGCCGTTGGCCTTCGTCGCGGGGGGGTGCGGGGCATGATCGGTCGCAAAATGGCAGACGGTGCCGTCAAGCACGGCGGCGCGGATGGCCTGGAGGTCCGCGCGTGTGCCGAGGGGAGGGGCCATGCGCCAGTCGCCGTCGTCGCCGGGGATGTCCTCGGCGGCGAGCGCGAGATGGTGGGGGGAGGCCTCCGCGAAGACCGGAAGCCCCTCCCCCCGCGCCGCGCGCACAAGCTCGACCCCCTCCCCCGTCGAGATGTGCTGGATGACCAGCGTGCAGCCGGTCGCACGGCAGAGGCGGATGTCGCGCGCGATGGCCTCGGTCTCGGCCTCGGGGGAGAGGATGGGCAGATTGAACGCGCGCGCGGCAGGGCAGTCGCGGATGACGCCCCCCTTCGCAATGGACGGCACGACGGCATGGTCAAGTACGGGTTTGCCAAGGGTTTTGGCGCGGCGCATGGCATCCAGCATCACGGCGTCGTCCGCGACCATGGAGCCGTCGTCGGTGAACGCGCACGCGCCGTGCGCGGCGAGCGTCTCGAGGTCGGCGACAGTTTGTCCTGCGCGCCCGGACGTGACGCACGCGGAGGGGAGGAGCGTGACGGGGAGGTCGTCGGCCAGTTGTTCGCGGAGCCACTCGATGGAGTCGCCGGGGGGGGTGGTGTTGGGCATCGGCATGACGTGCGTGAAGCCGCCGGCGGCGGCGGCGCGGGCCCCGGACCTGCGCGTCTCGGCGGCGGGGTTGCCGGGGTCGCGGAAGTGGACGTGGAGATCCCAGAACCCTGGCGCGGCAATCAGTCCCGCCGCGTCCTTGACCGCGAGGCCAGACGTGTCGGAACCGTCCGGCATGATAATCCCGTCACGGATGGCAAGGTCCGTAACGCAGTCCACGCCACGTGCCGGGTCGATGCAACGGACATTTTTCAAAAGCAGGTTTGTCATATCAGTATTACCTTGTGATGGCCGCCGCACTGTCGAGGAGGTTGACGAGCTCGGCGAAGCGGGTGTCGAGGTGGAGCTGTCCGGCGGCGGGGCGGGCGAGGTCGGCGAGGTCGGCGTAACCCTGGGGGGGGGCGTAGGGGCTACGGCGGAGCCGTTCGGCAAATCCGGCCGCGATTGCCGCAAGCTGGAACTCGGGGCGGGCGGCGGTAAAGGATCCGGCAAGGTCGGACCGCAGGATCGGGCGGCTGATCTCTTCGACGGGGCCCCCTGCGGACGGGCGAAAGCGGATGCGCACGATACCAAGCTCGGCGTTCGGGGGGAGATCGCGCGTGTCCGCAAGGCTGATCTCGTACAGCGCGGAGGCGGTCTGCCCGGAGCCGATCTGCCCGGCGACCACGGTGTCGTCGCGGAATTGTTCGGCGGTGAGGGCGCGCGCCTCGTAGCCCAACTGACGGTACTCGGGGACGGCCGCGGGGAACCATTCGACCTGCACCTTGGCGTCGGAGGCGATGGTGTAGAGCGTGGCGGAGAGGTCGTTGACGAATGCGGCGGTGATGGCGTCGGGGGAGTCGAGGAAGCGGTAGGTGCCGTCGCCTTTGTTGGCGAGCTGTTGGAGGAGGGCGTCGTTGTAGGTGCCGCGCCCGACGCCGAAGACGGAGAGGCGGATGCCTTGGCGGCGGCAGTCGTCAATCCGCGCGAGGATCTCGCCGGCCTCGCCGCTGCCGAGGTTGGCGATGCCGTCGGTGATGAGGATGACGCGGTTCTCGGCGCCGGGCTGGAACGTGGCGACGGCCTGCTGGTACGCCATGACCATGCCGCGCTCGAGCGAGGTGGGGCCGGTGGCCTGGACGCGCCGGAAGTTCGCCATGATCGCGTCGGCGTCCGCGGCGCTGGCCTGCGGCTGCACGAGCCGGGCGGTCTCGTTGAAGGTGACGATCTGGAGGCGGTCCTCGGGGCGCAGGCCCTGGAGGAGCTGTTCGAGCGCGAGCTGCACCGCGCCCATGCGGTCGGGCTGGGCCATGGAGCCGGAGGCGTCCACGAGGAAGACGAGGTTGGCGGGGCGCTGCTCCTCGCGCCCGAGGCGGCGGCCCTTGATGGCGAGGCGGACGAGGCGGGTGTCGCGCCCGAACGGGGAGGGGGCCCCCTCGGCGATGATGCGGAACGTGGCGCGCTCGGGCGCGGAGTCCTTGTAGTCGAGCGCGTTGACGAACTCCTCGACGCGCACGACGGCGGGGTCGGGCAGTGTCCCGTTGGCGAGGCTCTGGCGCGTGAGCGCGTAGGAGGCGGTGTCGGTGCCGATCGCGAACGTCGAGAGCGGCTGCGCGGCGGTCTGCACGAACGGGTTGACGTGCGGGACGGGGGGGGGCAGGGGCTTGGGGGGAGGGGGGGGGGCATCCGCCTTGGGCTCTGCGCCGTCCTGCTTCAGGACAATACTGACCCCCCTCTGGCTGAGAGGGATTTCCGGGTCGTCGTAGTCGCGGCTGGCTTGAAGGAAGAACGCGACCGCATCCGCGAGTGTGGCGGGGGGGCGGATATCCACCTCGGGAAGAATGATTGAGCGGAGCTTGTTGACGACAGCTTGGTTGGCGGCTTCCGTCTCGCCACTTTTTTCGTCTTCTCTTGATTCCATCCCTGGATCATCCAGTGGTTCAATCTTGAATGTGCCATCCGTGATGCGTAATTTTGTGCCAGTCACTTCGCAAACCAGCTTAAGCACGTCGTAAAGGCTGATGTCGCGTGCGGTCAGAGCAGGGACGACAGTTGTCCCATCCACAAGGGGAGCGAACGGGCCGTCAACAGGTTTTTTTTCCTGCTGTGATTCGGCGGCATCCTTGTAGCGGTCGAATCCTTCCCTTCGGAGGGGTTCCAATTTTGTTAGTTCTGCCATCAGTTCCTTGTCTTCGTCTGCCCGTTTAACATTGTCCTCTTTGTAGAGGGAAAGCCGTTCGCTGAGGTCCGGTGCGTCTTTACCGCGGAGAGCGGAAACAGAACGAGCCTGAAGCTCAACCTTTTTTCCCAATGCGTCTCGGATGGCTTGTTCCTCCAGCAGTTTTGCCGCCGCAAGGCCGGAGTCCCTGCCAGAGCCAGACTGGCCAACGGATTCGGCTCGCGGGGGGGCACGGAGCGCGGAAGCTCGCTCGCCGAGGGGGGGGGCTGCTTCGGCTCGCGGGGACGCTCGCCCTCCA
>WRML01000013.1 GCA_009777165.1 Kiritimatiellota bacterium | reverse complement strand
CCTGTTCGTCTCCGTCCCATGCCCTGACCAGCAACGCAGTCCAAACCGTTTTGTCAAGCAACCCATTCCGCTTGATGGGCATCCGGCTGATGGCCTCTATCCGTTTGGAAGCGCCTTTCAGCTTAGCTCGGTAGGCAAGGAGAACCATATCCCTCCCGAGCAACGAGGGATCCTCAAAACCTTTCTGAATATTGCCAAGTGCATCATCAGAAAGGATGTCCGGCCCGGTAACGGCAAGAACAGTAGCCAGCCAGCGAACAGCGGCTTGCTTTAAATAATCCGAATTGTCATTGACAATGCCCTCGGCGAGGATGTCGGCAATGAACCGCTTCACTTCAAACGACACGGCCGGGTCTCTGCGAATCATTTCAGCACCGTAAGCATATATGTCGGCCCGATATTGTGGACTGTCGGTCACATGTTCAGGAGCATGGGCTCTAATACTATTACGAATCACCTCTTCGGCCTTCGCTCTCTTCTCACTATCGGATGTATTCAGACCCAGAAGTTGCAACTCTGCTTCTGTCTTTTGCCTTACAACGCTCGCAGAGTTTACACCATTTGTCATAATATACCCCAAAAGCATAACTATCACCAATCTGTAAACAGGCTGTTTCATCTCTTTCTCCTAAGGGTTCAAAAGATTCCACTGGTTTTTACGCAGTCTGTTCTTGTTAACGCCAGCATAAGGATCCATCAGGTTATCCTGATCTTGTTGATCCAGTGGAACTTTGTCAGCAATTTCATGGGTATGCAACAACCCCTGCCCATGACCTAATTCATGTGCGGCGTTTGTCTCCTTGATTTTCTCCTCATCCTTGATATGCGTCTCGCCATGCCATTTGGACGGTATTTGGGGAATGGGAACATCCTTCATTATTGCCAGCACCCCTGTCACCCTACCCTCCTGTAACGCAGTGCCGAGGGAATTTAGCCGTTCCATCCCGGTTATCTCCGCCGCAAAAACGGAAACGATTGCCATACTTGCGCTCATTGCGAGCATCGTTTTTTTCATGGTAGACCTCCATTCGAAGCCACAGACAGTTATGGCTGTTTCTGCCGTTCTATTTCCTGCCAAATCATTTTCAGTTCTTCTTTCTGTCGCTCTTGCTCTTCAGGCGTGAGGATGACAGGGTTCTGCTCCCTCTCCAGTTGTCGCCTCTTGCGTTGCTCGATGTCCTGGATGCTGGCGGTATCTTCGTCAAGAAAACGCCCCTCCTTGATTTCCTTGTATGCCAACGCCGCAGTGGAGGAACGGTTATCGTCTTGGATGTTTCGCTCGGGGCGGTTGAGCCATGCTACAGAGAAAGCTTCCTTTATGGGATCAAAAGAGGGACTGTCTTCTATAGGCGTAATCTTTGCACCCCATTTGGCCGCCTCTTTGATGTCATGCTCCAGTTGCATTTTTTCCCTCTCACTTCTAACAAAATCCTCAGGGAAAAAACCAAGTACTGTTCTGAACTCTAGAAGCCCCAATGCTTTTTGGACGGAACGCATCAAATCCATCCTGTAGGCAATCAGCGGGTACTGCCGCACGTCCCATGCGCGGAGCAGGGTTCGCGGCTCATCCACATATTCCATGTCCATGAAGAAGTCAATCTGCTCTCTGATTTTTGCGAGATCGATAGCCCTGTCTTCCGTTTCCCTCAAACATACTTCGCCAGCCGTTTCCATTCCCTTTTCAACCAGCGTCATCTTTTCAGGGCCGCTTAGCGGCACCATCTGGGTCCCACGGGCTATGCGCAGGGGGGAACTCGCGACAAGACCGAAGCCCCATATTCTCTGCATCTCTTCCTCCGTACCCGCGGCATTGAACACATTGGCCCCCGCCTCGCCGTTCAGCACCCTCATGCGAAATGCGGGAGACATCCATGGCGGCGGCGGGTCGAGACGCCCTGCCAGCCGTTTGCAGATATCGAGCGGCACGCCCGTGTCCGCCGTCAGGCGGGCCAGCCCTACCGCCGCGAGGTCGTGGCACCGGCGGGCGAGAAGCAGGTTCTGGTATCCCGCCGTCCCCGCGCACCAGTCCGCGAGGTCGCAGAGGAACACGGACTTGCGGTAAAGGGACTCCCCCGGCGGGATTGACTGCTGCCCTTTCGCGGCCTCCTCCAGCGCAACCGCCAGTCTCCGCCCGAAATCCCGCGCGACCTCAACTTCCCTGATTTTCTCCTTGTCCGTCATACGGTTCTCGACATGCCATTTCGAGGATATGCGGGGGGCATCCCATTTCCGTTTCCCGGTCTCCTCCAGGAGACGGCTCATCCCGTCATCCCGTAAGATTGAATCCATCTCAGTGATACGGCGCAACGCTTCCGACCCGCTGTCCGCATACATGGATGCGGCGCACAACAACAGTGTAACAATCATATTTTTCTTCATGGCAGACCTCCGTAGGTTTTACTGAATTGGACACGCGTCCTGAAGATTCTTCCCCGATTCCGATCAGGTCCGTAACTCCCATTCCCGTAGCCGACTTGCAGGACGGCGGCGTTATGCGCGTCTCCAGACACATCCCAGTTGAAATCATAGAGATCAATCATTTCCCCCCATGACTTCACCTCCGTCACCGTAAACGCAACAAGAACGCCAGCAATATTCTCTTTTTTGACGCGGTACCGCGCCTTGTGCGACAGGAGTCTGCCACGCCCGACAGAAGCGTTGGTGTCGTCGCCCAGCATATCCGGCCACCAAGTGTTCAGCTTAAGTGTACATCCCGGCACCCACGGTTGGCTTTCACTTTTGTGCGGAATATCTTCACCTGCCGTAGAGGGCGGAAAATAGGCTTCCGTCCCAAAAGGCTGGTTGGCGAAATAATTGATGACTTGCGGGTAAATCGTTTTGTAATAGAACGTGCCAAGGGCATTCTCAATCTGCGGGGCTGATGCGATGAGGTTTGCGAGCGGTGTCGTGGTATCCCACTGATATTCCTGTAACGTGGTTTCGCCAATGTCATTGAACGCCGCGCCAGAGTTGTGCGTCAGCCATTCCGAGAAATACCCCGGGTAAAAGGCGTTGAACCCGATGTCCACACTCGAGATTGGCGCATATGTCGGGTCAGGCATCCCCACCGGGCTGCCGTTCCAGAAAAGGTAAAGCAGCGACTTTGCCGTCGGCACTTTGACGTTCGATAAGAAACCCCATAACCATGATCCCCCGAATACGGCATTTATTGAGTTTTGTGCAGCCGCATACTGAGATAAACTCGCCCCCCTGACGATAGCATCGCCTATCCGGGCACCGTTTTGGGGGTTGACCACCTCGAGCGGGATCGGGATATTTCCGGACCAGTCAAGTTTGCCGGTGCCATCCGCATCGTAACCCACCATGATCCCGAAATCATGAATGCCACTTATACCTTGCGGATGACTGAATGCAATCGTCACAAGGCCGGAAATGGGGATTTTCCCCTCGGTCAGCTTTATCCCGTGGCCACAATCGGTAAAGACGGCATACAACACCTTGCCCTCGGCAAGGGCAAGGGTCGCCTTGACGGTCACGTCCAGCGTGACGCGGTACTTACCGTCAACAGGCGACGCCACGACGTACAGCACGTTCGTCGGTATAGCCGGCGGGTCGTCCTTCGGGGTCGGGTTGAAAATCTGGTTCGCCTTGTTGCCTGTCTCCCACAGCAGGTTCAGCTCCGCCCCGATAACCGTCATCCTCCCCTCGTCATGGAGCAGTGCCGGGACAACCCAGTCCCTCGCCTTGATGTTGTATGCCCCCGGCTTAGGCGTGTTCATCGTCGGGATGTACCAGGCGGGCACATCCCACGCGCTCCGGTTGAACACGATTTTTGCCGCGCTTATTTTTGTCTCCCCGTTGACCGTCCAGTTGCTCGGCCTCTCGGCTTTGTTCCCAGAGGCGTCTTTATCCCGGTAGGCGGTGTACGTCACCTGCTTTTTTGGCGGGACCGTGATGTTCTTCGCGCCACCGTCTTCACTGGATGCGATAAAGTAATTGTGGAAATAAATCTTCCCTGCGCCTGTCCCTTCCGAATCCAAGTACCCTTTCACCTCATAATCACATTTATCCCCGCCTTTCATCTGGACGCCAGAGGTTGGCTTGACAAGCTGCCACTCCGGAGATGCCGGTGACACCTGGACAAAGGCGGTGTCGTTCTCGCGGTACCCGGGGGCGAAGATATGGAAATCGCTTTTGTTGTTTGCGTCCACGTTGACGGTGATCGTGTTGTTGCCACAGCTTACCTGTACGAATGTGTTCACGGCAGAGCCGGCCTCTGCCGTCATCGTCAGCCCTGTCATCATCCCAACCACCACCACCGTCGCAACCGCCTTTCTCATCGCCTTCATCCTTGCCTTTCTTTTTGGTGTGAGCCTAATGCTCTGTTGATTCAGCAATCAATATACCATTTTTGCGGGGGGAAGGCAAGGGAAGAAATTAGAAGAAATTAATAATTAATAGTTAATAATTAATAGTTAATAATTAATAGTTAATAGTTAAGAGTTAATGAAATTGACTCTGTGTCCCTCTGCGCCTTCTCTGTGAAGCTCTGTGTAACCGGGCTGACTTGTTTCGGGACGATTCATAACGCGGTACTGCGCCAGCAGGGGGAGGGATGTGGCGCAAATGATACCGACGGTAAGTAGGAGCAAATTTCTATTCATTGTCAAAGCGAATCATTCTGGTTAGCCCACCAAAACCTCTTCTTCTGTTCTTCTGTAAGGGGTTTCTCGCGGAATTTAAATTGCTTTTGCTGCTTCACCCATTCCCTGCACCGTTTGATATCTTCATCCGCCTGAAATCCAGATTGTACGATTGACTCCGGGAAACCCTCCAACATTTGGTACAAGGCGGATGCGGCGTATGATGCCACGGGAGTACCTGGCATTTCATAGATGACCTCTGGCGTTCGTTCGTCTGAATTGAGATAAGGCACAAAAAACTCCACGCATTTCTGGTTATGAACTGTACTGAGGTCTTTAAAGATGAATGTTACGCGAGTAATGATATTTTTCTCTTTGCGAGCATATTCCAAGAGGGAGTCAAGTGCCTGTCCGTCCCCGTCCCATACCCGAGTCAGCAACGCCGTCCAGACGGATTTATTTAGGAATCCATTCCGTTGGAGGAATGGTGCCCGGCTGATTGCCTCAATCCGTTTGGGGGCTCCTTCCAGTTCCGCACGGTAGGCAAGGAGAATCATGCCTCTACCGGGCAACAATGAGTGCTCAAAGCCTTTCTGAATGTTAGCAAGCGCGTTATCGGAAAGGATGTCCGGCCCGGTAACGCCAAGGACACGGGCTAACGTCTCAATGACTTTGGCTTTCTGGTAATCCGAATTGTCATTGACAATGCCCTCGGCGAGGATGTCGGCAATGAACCGCTTCACTTCAAACGACACGGCCGGGTCTCTGCGAATCATTTCTGCGCCGTAAGCATACACCTGACCCCGATAGCGCGGGCTATCCTCTGTATTCCTAGGGGCATTGATCTCCATGCCTGCTCGAATGCCCGCTTCCACCTTCGCCCGTTGGTCAGCATCAGGCGTGTTCAGCTCAAGGAGTTGGCATCCTACTTCTGTGTTTGACAGCATAGTCTTTAAAGAATCAATATCATTCGCCACGGCATTCCACACAAACACAACCACGGCTATACTGTAAATGAGTTGCTTCATATTCTGCTCCTTAATTTCTTTTTGGAAGAGCCTGAATGGCTTCCTGAAGGGAATCCCACTGATTTTTTCGTAGTTTCATCATGGCAGGATGAGCATTAAGAAAATTAGGATACATTAGATTGTCTTTGTCCCTCATTTCAGTATGCGACAATCCTATCCCATGTCCCAGTTCATGTGCAACAGATAGGAGTCCTTTCCATCCAGTGGCAGACACAAAACCATAGCGTTGCCCCAGCCACATACCTCCATCCATACGTGGACGGCTAAAGTTACTAACGAGAAAGATTACGAAGTCACACTCTGTATTATCTGCTACGTTCCAAATTGCTTGCATTTCCGCATTATTCCAGTTGGAGAAATCAAGACTTCCATCGTTGTCCCAATCAAAGCTAATTTCCATAGTGGGAAGATATATTACGTTTACCTTTACGCAAGCTTGACGATACACATTATTTAAATAGTCTTCAACACCTTCAATCTCCTTACTATTCTTATTCCAAGATGGCTCATGTACACACCGAATACCGACCGTAATTTCCTTTTTGTGGTACGGCACGATGGTAAGCTCTGCCACCATCGCTCCTTTGAAGTTTGCTGTCAGCGTCTGTTCTTCTCGGGAAGCTGTAGGGTCTACAGGATCTGGTGGTATGGTAAAGATAACACCCCCTCCTCCTACCATTATCTTTGGATTGAACCACTCTTCTGGTATACTGGACTCGCTCAAATCGAGATTCGCGTCTTCTAAAGTGCATATTAACGTAGAAGTCCCCTCATAACCTATTTGTGCTGAAGCATAGGGCCACCTACATTGTCCTTTTCTTATCGTCTCATAATAATCAATCGAGATATAAGGTTGGGGGTAATAATCCCATTCAGTGAAATCATCAAAACCATAAGGTTGAGCATCAGTAAAGTCCGCCTGAAAAACGGTCATCTGCCCTGCATCCGTTAATAACTTCTCGCTTGGATAGTGTATTGAAGAAATCATTTCCTCCGCATCAACACTGTAAGCCCCGCGCTTAGGCGTCGCTATCGTTGAGAGGATGAACCACGCATCCACGTCAAAAAAATCCCGGTTGAAGACGATTTGGGATGTGTAATTCTTTGTTTCCTCCTCCCCGTCCGATCCTACCGTCCAGTTGCTCGCTTTTTCAGTTTCGTTCCCGCGGGCGGTGTAGATCACCTGCCTCCCCAGCGGCACAACGATATCTTTCGCGAAGTCGTCAAAGTCCGACTGGAGGTAAAAGTTGTGGAATTGGATTTCCCCCTCTTTGTCAACCTCGCCAGTCTTCACTTTATACCCTTGTCCCGAAACGACCACACCCGTCGCGTCATCCTTAGCCTTCGCGCCCATCGTGAACGTTGCGGAAATCCCGTTCTTGGTTGAAGGCTTGGGGGCGACCAGTTCTTCCCAAGAGGTTGTCACCGTGACCTCAACAGTGAAATCATCATCCTTCCCCGGCGCGAAGATATGGAAAATTTTCGGGTCCTCCACGTCCAATTTGACAACCAGCCCGGCACATTCCACCTCCACGTAATCGTTCGCGGCAGAGCCGGCCCCCGCCGTCATCGTCAGCCCCATTACCATCCCAACCACCACCGTCGCAACCGCTTTTCTCATCGCCTTCATCCTTGCCTTTCTCTTTGTTGTGAGCCTAATGCTCCATTGACTCAGTGATCAACATGCCATTTTTGCGGGGGGAAGGCAAGGGAAGAAATTAATAATTAAGAATTAATAGTTAAGAGTAAATGAAATTGACTCTGTGTCCCTCTGCGCCTTCTCTGTGAAACTCTGTGTAACCGGGCTGACTTGTTTCGGGACGATTCATATAGCGAAATCACTTTTAAAGCATACCGTAACAACATCCCGTTAGGGATGTTTCTTTCGGTAGAAGAGAACGCAAAAAAAAAATCATGGCATCCCATCGGGATGCCTCTTTTAGGTGCATCCCGTGCCCCATCGGTCGCACCTGCGCCGACGGGGGCCTCTTTTCCTGCGGACATGGGGGGAAGGATGTTTTTCTACCGAGAGACACATCCCTAACGGGATGTAAGAATGGAACATTTTTAAAGTGAATTCACTATAAAAACTAAAAACTGTAAACTAAAAACTAAAAAAAAAGGAAAAGGAGAAAACGGAGATGAAAAAGCTATTACTTCTTACTTATTACTTGCGGCGGCCGCCGCCGCGCAGATCCCCGCGCGGTGGGATGCCGCGGCGTCCAGCGACGTGCCGTACGACAGGACGGTCTACCGTGACGAGAGCCTCGCGCTCGCGCCACAGTGGACGGACGGCGGCGCGGCGATCGACACCAATGGGTGGACGTTCGTGGCGTGCTGGTCAACCAACGGCGTGCAGTACTGGTCCAAGGGTCCCGGGTCCGACCTCGCGCTCACCGTGACGGGCGACCCGTTCGTCTGGTCGCCGGACATGGACTGCGGGGCGAGGCAGCACCGCTTCTTCATCCGCGCCGAGAACCCCGGCGGCAGCGTGAGCTACCGCGCCAACGCGCGCTTCACGATGCTCGACTCGCCGGGCTTCACGCCGAACGCGCTGCCGATGCCCGTGCAGACCGTGGACTTCGCGACCGTGAAGACAATCAACGCGCCGTGGCTGCTGCCCGGCGCGCTGGGGGGGTACGCGACGGAGGCGTGGGCGGAGGGGCTGTTCGCCAAGAAAGCGGACATCCCCGACATCCAGGACCTCACCGAGGCCGACCCCGTCGCCCTGCCCGTCGCCGTCAGCGCCAGCAACCTCACGGCCAAGGCGATCGCATCTGCGCTGACGACGAACGACGTGAGGGGCATCGCGGACGGCCAGGACTGGTTCGGGGCGGGGAAGGGGATCAGCGTCAACGACGGCACGGGGCCGGACCCGCAGACGCTGTACATCATTTTGGAGGACGGGCCGTGAGGAATCAGGAGTTAGGCGTGAGGAGTGAGGGGTAAATTAGGAATTAGGAATTAGAAATTAGGAATTTCGAGGGCTGTCGAGAGCCGCCGAATGCAGTCGAGCGTTTTTCGATGGCGGCCGATGGCCGTCGATGGCTGTCGAAACTCCTACTTCCTAACGCCTAACTCAAAAAAAACGGAGTTTTTTTTCATGCGCGATTTACCGAGAATACCGCTGCCGACCGAGGCGCCTGGATACGTGGCCCGCGCAGGAGCTCGTGCGCGTATTCCACCGCGAGAAGGGGCGCGACTGGCCCATGCGCTGGGAGGCGGCGGGCGGGCAGTTCACGAATGGGCGCATGGCCGCGTTGAAGACGGATCCAATCAGGGCGGCGATCTCGCGCTTCGGCGCCCCGTTCCCGCCGTTCGACTACGGCTCGGACATGGGGCTGCGGGACATTGACCGTGAGGAGGCGGAGGCGCTCGGGCTGCAGTCGCTCGGCAGAAGCGTTGTCAGCAGGGCGCCGGAGCGCGTGACACCCGAGGAAGCCCTGGCGATGATCCAGGGCATCACGGACGCGGTGGAAGACAAGGCCGCGCTGCACCGGTGCATCGCCGATGACGCGGCCTCGGTCGTGGGCGCGCACTTTGAGACGCGCAACGCCAGCAGGAAGCATAAACCCGGATGGAAGCCATCCGGCTACTGGGGCGATGCGTCGGAGGCGGTCGAAGGCGGCGCGGGCGGCGTGCGCGGCGTATGTGAGGGAGAAGTTGAGAATTAGGAATTAGAAATTAGGAATTTCGATGGCAGTCGACTGCCATCGAAAGCTGGAAACTTCTCCGATCACAGTACGGCGTGCGTGTTCAGGTTGTCCATCACGGGCAGTACCTTTTCCGCAGACACAATGGAATGCACAATGGACACGATTGCCTCTTGTATCCTTTGTGTCTATTGTGAAACCCATTGTGTCCATTGTGGTAAAAAACGGAATGGTTTTCAACTGAATTAACTATATTGCCGCTTGCCAGGCTTTTAGCCCTCCGGACGGCGTTTCCCATTCGTTTGCGGCTCATGCGTGACTGGGGCACAACTGATGCGATTGTCGGCATGGACTAACGTCCCTCCTTCTCTTCCGTCGACTCAGTTCTCTGAAGCATTTCTTGTTGTTTTTTTCTGCCTCTTTTTTTCACGTTTACTTCTGCCGTTTGACTTCCTCCCTCACATCATCCGCAATCGTCGCGGGTGCAGGGAAAACGGTCTTGTTGTCGAACGCCGCGCTGGACAAAAAGAATTGAACCTTGGCGTTGTCGTCCAGCTTCCCTATAAACCCGACAAGAACATCTTCTGCTCCAAACGTGAGGTTAGCAGGAAGATCATTGTAAGAGGTGGAAGGAGGAAAACGGTCCGAAGACAATTTCAGTACTTTCTGATTAGCACCAGGAACTGGGATATCAGTAGGTCTTCTCGAAACACGCATAACAATGCCATCTGCCCACGCGACTTGTTCTTCAAGCGACTTCTGGGCAAGCGTTTTACAAAAGGCCGCGTGCTTTGCCTGAAGTTCGGCTTGTGCCTTTTCTTTTGCTTGCTGTTGCTTCCAGATATCGTCCCAGTCAACCGGCAGCGAGCTCTGCCACAGAACCCATTTCCCTTCTCTGGAATCCCACGTGGCTGTTGTACCGGTGACCCTATCGAACATATACTGTCTGGGGGAGCCCCCCTCCCCGCCCGATGACAACGACACCGTCCACTGATACCGCCCCGTCTCTGGCGCGGGTGCGTGGCACGACGCGAGCAGCAACCCCCCCCCTGCCGCCGCCAGCCAACTGACGCTCCGCTACTTCTTTTCTGTCATGTTCATTCCGAGTACTCCTCTTTGAGAATACACAGAATTTTATCATATCTGCTTGGCAGGTGTAAACACCTGAATGCGAGATGTGATGTCCTTGCGTCCTGCTCTTGTATCCTTGCGTCCTTGCTACGCTAAGTCGAGCTGTACCCCCCCCCGGCGGCAGGCCCAGCACATGTAGGAGACGGTGACGAGATAGGAGGCGGGATGGCGGGGGGGGGCGGTGATCTTCACGCCGAGCAGGGAAGGGGCCCCTCCCATTCCCATGGGGCCGATGCCGAGTTGATTGGCGTCCTCCAACACGCGGCGTTCGAGTGCGGCGAGTTGGGGTAGGGGGGCCTCGTCGTCCAAGGGGCGGAGCAGCTGTTTCTTGGCGTGGAGGTACCCCCCCCCTCTGTCGGACCCGATGCAGACGCCGAGGATGCCGGGGGGGCACCCGAGCCCTTGCGCGTCGTGCACGGCGCGGAGGATGCACGTGCGGGCCCCCTCCAGGTCGCGCCCCGCACCGAGCGCGTCGTCAGGCAGGCTGAACTGTCGGCTCACGTTCTCGGACCCCCCCCCCTTGAGCAGGAGGCGCACGTCGTAGGGGGGGGTGGCGGTCTGCTCGAAGTGGCAGAGGGGGGCACCCTCGACGGTGTCCGACGGGAGGGGGGCCCCGGTCAGGGAGTCGAGCGTGTTCTCGCGTAGCCAGCCGTTTTCGGTGGCGACCCTGACGGCTTCGCGGGTGGCCCCCTCCAGCGCGAGCGTGTCGGTGCCGGGGGGGACCCTCCAGAAGAACGCGGGGGCCCCGGTGTCTTGGCAGAGGGGGGAGGACTGCTCACGCGCGAGGCGGGTGTTCTCCAGGATCGCGTCCAGGAAAAACGCGGCCCGCGATCCGTGGGGGGCCCCGGCCGCGGCGCGGACGAGCGCAGCCTCGACGTCGGGGGGGAGGCTGCTCGCCGTGCGGCGGATGAGGTCGGTGAGTTTTTCAATCATATTTCTCTGAGAGAAAAAATCCGATTGTTCATTGGACGGCGTAGGTTTCGCGTATGCGCCCGGGGGGGGTGGGGGCGAAGAAGGCGGCGATGGCGGCGTCGTAGGCGGCGGTGTGGGCGAAGGCCTTCTTCATCAGCGCGAGGCGCGTGTCGAGCCCGAGGGCCCCCCCGTTGGAGCGAAGCTCGTCGAGGAGGGGGGAGTAGTCGGCGGGGTCGGTGACGGAGGCGACGCGCAGATAATTTTTCGCGGCGGCGCGGATCATGCAGGGGCCCCCGATGTCAATGTTGGTGCGGGCGGACTCGGGGGTCACGCCGGGCGCGGAGACGGTCTGCGCGAACGGGTAGAGGTTGACGACCACCATGTCAATGGCGATGGCCTGCGTGCGCGCGAGGTCGTCCCGGTGCGCGTCGTTGTAGGTCTCGCTCAGGAGGCCGAGGTAGATTTTGAAGTCGAGCGTCTTGACGAGCCCCCCCTGCATCTCGGGCTGGCCTGTGTAGTCGGAGACGGAGACGAGGTGCCGCGCGGCGAGTTCCTCGCCGAGGATCTGGCGGACGGCGGTGTGGGTCCCCCCCGTCGAAAAAATTTTCACGCCCGGGCATGCGGTGACCAGCCCCAGCACCAGCGTGTCCAGCCCCGTCTTGTCCGAGACGCTCATCAGCACGTGCCTCACGTCCACACGCCCGTCAATCTTGCTTACGATGTTCAGTGCCATAATCAACCGAGATGGTTGGACCTGTGGGATTTGAACCCACGACCCCAACATTAAAAGTGTCGTGCTCTACCACCTGAGCTACGGTCCAGTGGAAAAAGTGCGCATATTAAATCATAATTTGGCGTGTCTGTCAATTGACCTTATTGAAAAATCATCGTATACTTTTTCTTTTTGCAGAGAGGAGGATTGTTTCATGTCGATCTTGGAGAAAATCTTGGCGAACCTGTCGGAGTATTCGCTGGATGTCGATCGGTTGGGTGAGTGCAAAATTGACTCGCCTGTCCGTAGCCGCGATTTCGTGAAGGAGCATGACCGTATTTTGATTTCGGAGAATGACCGCGTGCTTCAGTTCCTCCGGGAGAAGATTGGCCGGGCGCCGTCGTTCGAGCGCGCGGGGCCCCACGGGAAAATCTTTCATGTGCCGTCGTGGAGCCGTGCGGCGATCGTCACGGCAGGGGGACTTTGCCCGGGGCTCAACCATGTCATCAAGGGGCTGGTCGAGATCCTGACGTTCGATTACGGGATCAGGAACATCTTGGGCATCCGCTACGGATATGCGGGGTTCATCCCCCGTTACGGGTACGAGCCGCTCCCCCTTGACGTTGACGCGGTTGACACGATCCACGAGAATGGCGGAACGATCCTGGGGTCGTCGCGCGGGCAGCAGGACACGGGTGAAATCGTTGACACGCTCGCGCGGATGAACATCAACCTGCTGTTCTGCGTCGGGGGGGACGGGTCGCTCCGTTGCGCCCAAGACATCTCGGATGAGTGCAAGCGCAGGGGGCTCTCGATCAGTGTGGTGGGCATCCCCAAGACCATTGACAACGACCTCTATTTCGTGGGGCGCTGCTTCGGGTTCGAGACGGCCGTTGCGGAGGCGACGGGCATCATCCAGGCGGCGCACATGGAGGCGAAGGGCACGTTCAACGGCGTGGGCCTGGTCAAGCTCATGGGGCGCGACGCGGGGTTCATCGCGGCCTACGCGGCACTGGCAAACCCGGTGGTGAACTTCTGCCTCATCCCGGAACTCGATTTCGAGATGGAGGGATTCCACGGGTTACTCTCCGCGCTGGACCGCCGCTTCCAATCCGGCAAGGATCATGCGGTCATCGTGGTGGCGGAGGGCGCGGGGCAACGCCACATCGCGGATCCCGTGGAGCGCCGCGACGCGTCGGGGAACGTCCTGAAGAAGGACATCGGCGAATACCTGCGCCGGCGTATCACCGCGTACTACGAGGCGACTTACAAGGCCGCAGGGCGCGAGGTCTCGGTCAAGTACTTCGACCCCAGCTACACCATCCGCAGTGTCCCCGCGAAAGGCACGGACGCGATCCGCTGTTACCTGCTGGCGCGGAGCGCGGTCCATGCGGCGATGGCGGGACGCACGAACTGCGTGGTCGGGAACCAAGGCGACTGGTACACGCTGGTGCCGCTCAAGCTGGCGACGATCGAGCGCCAAAAGGTCGGCCTGAACAGTGACCTCTGGCACGCCGTGCTGGATTCGACGAGCCAGAACGCCTATTTCGGGTATACCTCTTACGCAAAAAGGTAGGGCGGTGGAACCGTCGGAGGACACCGATGCGAGTGTGCGGTTTTGTTGCGTTGCCTCGCGGGAGGTGACCGTTATTCGTTACGAAAGAGTTGCGGGTAGAATTTGCCGAGGAAGGCTTCGAAGGCTGCGATGTCCTCGTCGGTCTCGAGCGGCGGCGAGATGTTGGCGGAAACCATGGCCCAGCGGTTGATGCGGTTGTGGATGGAGCGGTCCCAGACATCAATGCAGATACGTTGCGCACTGGAGGCGCATTCCCACTCGCGGCTGACAAACCAGTAGGTGAGTGTAAACAACCGGGGGGATAACGAGTGCTGAGCTTGGACGATGCGCGCGTGGCGCGGTTTCCCGCCGGGGACATTCAGGGAATACAGACCCGCACGCTGGATGGTATACCCTTGCGCGGGCAAACAGAGCTCTGCACGGTGGATGCTGGCGCGGCTGACCCCGGAGATGACGACGCTGATGATGTAGGTGTGCCCGTCCGAGGAGCGGTAATTCCGTTTCAGGATTGTGGTGTCGGCTGGCAAAAGGTTGAGTTCCCCGGCGGCAATCGTGTGCATGGGCCCATGACAGAACGGGCAGGTGAAGCCGTCCTCCTGTTGCGGCTGATTGGCGGTGAGGATACGTTCTTCTTCGGCATAGAAACATTGGTCGCTGTGGCAGAACCAGGGACGGTCACTGGTGAAGCCGGCGATCTGGTGGGGGAGGTCGTCGGCGATGAAGTTGGTGGCATCGTACATCGGGGCGCCGAAGAAGTTGCGGCTCTGGAAGGTGAGGAGGGTCAACGCGCAGACGAGGGCAGCGACGGTGACGACCTGTACGCGGGTAGGCTGTCGGGCCGGCGCGCTGGGGGGCACGTCCGGTTCGTACAGCCAGGCCAGCAGCTTGTTTGCCCGGTACAGTTTGGCGGCAAGTGTTTTGATACCCTTGGCGGTGTACGTAACCACGGTTAAGCTGACGGCAACGAAAATGACCAAGCCCAAGTAACCGTGTAAGGCACCTGCCGCGATCTTCGCCCCGACGCTGTATGCGATGATGCAGATCACCCCAAGGCGCACGGCGTTCCCGAGGACCGCAATCGGGATTGTGCACGCAAACAGGAGCCACCGCTGGAATTTGTTTTTCACCATGACGTAGGCATATCCGGCGGTTAATGCGGCCAGCGCGAAAAAGGAGCGGATGCCGCTGCACGCCTCAACGACATCGAGGCTGAACTCATGGCCGGGGATCTGCGAGAGTACAGCGGTCCCGGATTGCTCGATGACGAGGTTAAACCCGCGCAGGGTGAACGTTGCCAGTCCCGTGGAGAAAATCCGCAGGGGGACGGTCAGCACGCCGAAAAAGTTTGTGACTGGGACGGTGAAGAGGAGGAACCACGCGGGGAACAGCATCAACCGCCCGACTCCCTTTCCCCACAGCGCATAGGGAATCGCCCAAATCAAACCGATCAACGAGACTTGCTCGATTTGCATCTGGCCCCCTCGCGCGCCGAACCATGCCACGCCCAGGAAAAAACAGACCCAGCCCAACCCTCTCCATGACGGCGCACCTGCGACATTACGGAAGTCGCGGCACGTCCACCAGATGGCGGCGAGGCTCCCGAACGGGATTAGAAATCCGTGCGACATGTCCTCGCGTTTGCTCGAGAACGCCGCTATCGCAAAATGGAACACTTTTTGATAATAGAACCCTCCCGCGACAATCAACAGGAGGAGACCCCCCCACCGTACCCAATCTTTCCGTAACGTATTCATGCGAAACATTCCTTTATGAGCGTACACACGCGGTCAACGTCGTTTTGCGCGAGGCCTGCGCCGGACGGCAGGCACAACCCCGTCTGGAAGAGCCGTTCGCCGACAGCCCCCCCGTACATTTTTGCCTCTCGGAAAACGGGCTGCAGGTGCATCGGCTTCCACACCGGGCGGGACTCGATGTTCTCCGCTTCGAGCCGCTGAATCATGTCCGAGACGTGGGGCGCGGATGCCAGATGAATCACGGTCAGCCAGCGGGTCGGCTCGCCGTAGGGGACCCCGGGCATGAAGCGGATGCCGGTGAGGTCTGACAGGCGCTCGCGGTACCATTCGAAAATCTGCCGCTTGCGGCGCACGATCTCGGGCAACACCTGCAGCTGCCCGATGCCGATCGCGGCGACGATGTTGCTCATGCGGTAGTTGTAGCCGAGTTCCTCGTGCTCGTACCACACCTTCGGCTCGCGCGACTGCTGGGAGCGTTTCCGCGCCCGTTCGACGATGTCCTGATGACGGGACACCAGCATCCCGCCGCCCGACGTGGTGATGATCTTGTTGCCGTTGAACGAATAGACAGAGC
>WRML01000012.1 GCA_009777165.1 Kiritimatiellota bacterium | reverse complement strand
AAAACAAAAAGAAAAAATTTTTTTTTTTTTTTTTTTTTTTTTTTCTTTTTGTTGCCCCCCCGGGGGGGAAAGCCCCCCCCCCCCCCCGTGAAGCCCGCGCCCGGCAGGCGGGGGGGGGTCATGGGGGGCGGGCCCGCCAGCATCACCGTCGCGGCGGACGTGCGGCGCGAGGGGCACGAGGTCGTCCTGTTCGAGGCGTTCCACAAGCCCGGGGGGGTGCTGGTGTACGGCATCCCCGAGTTCCGCCTGCCCAAGGCGATCGTGCGGGAGGAGATTGACGCGCTCGCCGCCATGGGCGTGAGGCTGGAGATGAATTTCGTGGTCGGGCGCACACGCACCATCCGCGCGCTCATGGAGGAGGACGGCTTCGACGCGGTGTTCATCGGGTCAGGCGCAGGTCTCCCGAACTTCATGGGCATCCCCGGCGAGAACCTCGTCGGCGTGTTCTCCGCGAACGAGTACCTCACGCGCTCCAACCTGATGAAGGCGTATGACCCCGCCCACGCGCACACGCCGATGTACGCGTCGCGGAAGGTCGCGGTGCTGGGGGGGGGGAACGTGGCGATGGACGCGGCGCGGACGGCGCTGCGCCTCGGCGCGGAGGAGGTGCACCTCGTTTACCGCCGCACGGAAAAGGAGATGCCCGCACGTGTCGAGGAGGTCGCCCACGCACGTGAGGAGGGGGTGCAGTTCCACCTGCTGCAGAACGCCGTACGTATCCTCGGCGACGCGGACGACCGCGTGCGGCAGATGGAGTGTCTGCGCTATGAGCTTGGCGAGCCGGACGCGTCGGGGCGCCGCCGTCCGGTCGAGATCCCCGGTAGCGAATTTCTGATGGACGTGGACACGGTCATCGTCGCGATCGGCAACGGCTCGAACCCGCTCATCAGCCAGACCACGGATGGGCTGGCGGTCAACAAGTGGGGGAACATCCTCGTGGACGAGAACGGCAAGACCTCCATTGACGGCATCTACGCCGGGGGCGACATCGTGCTTGGCGCCGCGACGGTGATCCTCGCGATGGGCGAAGGCCGCCGCGCCGCCGCCGCCATCAACCGCTGGCTGGGGCCCCCGGTCACCGCACCATAATCACCGTGCTATTACGGCGGCAGCTCAGGGCAATGGCCGTGTAGCTGCTGTCGGAATAGACGATGGGGGTTGTTTTAAATTCAGTGATGTAGCCAGAGGGGATGCCCGTGATGACGATATCGCCGAGAGGGATGTCCGCCTCCTCCTCAACGAAGAAGAGGGGGATGGTGAATGCCGTCGGGAATGCCTCTGTCGCCTCGATGCTCAACGTGAGCGTGTCGTCAATGACCAGGGGGATGCTGCCGCTGACGAGGAAGCCGTTTTCGAGGGCGCAGGGGTAGGTCACGCGCAGGGCGGTGCCGGGACTGAAGCACAGCGCGCTTGTCCCCAACCCGGTGACGCTCTCCACCGCAAGCGTCCCGTTGGAGACGGTGGTCGTGCCAGAGTAGGTGTTGTCGCCAGACAGCACGAGTGTACCGGCGCCGATCTTGTTGATGCTGTCGCCGCAGATGGGCGTGGCGAGGGTGAGCGTGTCGGGGTCGGCGACGGAGAACGTACCCGTCTGCATGATGCGGATGCCGCGCCAATCGTTGCTGATGGTGAGGCTCGTCATGGCCCGCAGGATGGCGTTGGTCATCAGCGTCAGGTGGTCGGGGTTGAACGGCGCGGCGGGGGCCAGCCCGCCGAGATTGCGCTCGTCCCAGATGCCAAGCTCGACGTACCTCTGCCCGTTCACGGCGATTTTCCCGCAGTACCCGTCGTTGAGCGCGGTCAGGTAGAACCCGCCGCCGCTTGTGTTATTGAGGTTGCCGGGGCGGAAAAGGAGTGCGCCCTCCCCGCGTATCGGCGCATCAATGGTCAACGTGCGCTGAAGGGATGAGGTGCCTTCGCACTGGAAGATGACCGGGTTGGTGTCCGACGCGAAGACGGCGACGTTGCCGTCGAGACACTGTTCGTTGGCGGTCCCCCCTTGCGAGAAACACCCGCCCTCATAGAAGCGGAGGTCGTCCACGGTTGCTTTCCTGCATTTCTGGAGAAACTGACCCGTCGCGCCAATCGTGAGCGAGTTGCCCCCGAACACGGCATCCAGCGTCGAGCCCTCGGGCGTGCGCAATGTGTATGCGTCCGCGAGATAGTCTTTCCCAGGCGTCGGGAGAAGTTTGTCAGACCAGTTGTTGACGTTGCCCGCCCCGTTCCATGAGGAGGAGCCCATGACGTCGGTCTGCACCAGCCGCACGAACGGGCGCGGGCTCACAAAGACGAGCTCGGGGTCGTCGCCCGCCGGCTCGCGTATCTCGAAATGCCCGTTCGGCAGGCCGTAGGTCAATGCGAAGTCATCCGCCGTGAAATCCGCTGCGAGGTTCGGTGCGCTCAGCAGGGTGTATTCGTTTGCGCTGTAGGCGGGGACATCGATCGCGGGGCACAGGTCGAAACGGATGGGGCGGTCAGTGCGGTTTGTGAGTAACCCCGTCATGCGGATGCAGTCGCACGTGTCGGCATCATCGAGGTCGGCGATCACGATCCCCCCGTCGAACGTCAGGTTGCTGGCCGTCACCGAGGCGATTGCGGACGCGCCGCCCGGCGAGAGGGCGCCGGCCTCGGCGACGACGTTGCCGAAGTCCCCCACCCCCTCCAGCACGCCAGTGCCGCGCACGGTGGTCGTGTGGTTCTCGGGCAGGACACAGCCGAGACCGAAGCGCAGGGTCCCCGACTCGACGAAAATCTCGCCGTCGTGGGTCAGCCCGCAATCCAGCTCGACACGCCCCGGCCCGCGCTTGTAGAGGTCGCCCGTGCCGGTGACGGGCGTGCCGATGATGAGGACGGCGTTGCTGTTGGCGCCAAACGCGCCGCCGTTGTCGAGGGTGATGCCCCGGTTGAGCGACGCGCCGACGGTGACGGCTTTACTCGATGCCGCCGTCAGTCCGCCGCCGTTGATCAACGTTATCGCGTCGGGGCGGAACGCGCCGAGCACCGAGCCGATGTTGTTGTCCGTGCTGAGGCAGGCCTCGAATGTGCGGCTGAAGTCCGTGACGGCGTTTGCGACGCCCCACACACCCTCGAACCCCGAGAGGTCGGCATCCAGATTCAGGAACGCGCCCCCGGGCTCATAAATCGTCTCGCCCACACTCTCCTCAAACCTGAAATCCCCTGTGCCGGCAACCGTGCCCTTGAGGGTGAGCGTGCGCTCGCGGAGGGCATGGAAACGGAACGGGGTTGACGCGGTCGGCAGGATCGTGATACCCGCGTCGAGCGTGGAGACTGAATTGACGCCGTGTACGATGCGGCCGCCCGGGCCGAGGCGGAGGTCGTTGACGGCGACCGTCCCAGACCCCTTCAGCGTGAACACGGAGTTCGCGGCGATGACGGTCAGCGAGTCGCCCTTGAACGTGTAGTTCTGGTTGTTCTCCGGCGAGCGTAAGGCCAACCCGTCGGTGACGATGTAGTCCGCGCTCGGGTGGGGGTCCAGCCCGTCCGTCCAGTGCTTCGCGCCCCCGTCAATGAAAGAGGAGGTCAGGGTGGGGTCTGATGCCGTCAGGTAGTTGACGGGCTTGCCGCCCGGGTCATTCGTCCGCACAAAAACAAGCTCGGGGTCGCTACCCGCTGGCTCGCGTATCTCGAAGTAGCCGCCCGTCAGCCCGATGGCGAAGAAGTCCGCCGCCGTGAAATCCGCCGCCAGGTTCGGCGCGCTCAGCAGACAATACTCGTTCAGGGTGTAGGGAGGGGTCACGTCCGAGAAACCCAGCATCCACACGATGGGCCCCCCGGTGCGGTTCGTGAGCAGCCCCGTCACGTGGATGCAGTCGCAGACGTTGGCATCGTAGAGGTTGGCGACGGCAGATCCCCCGGCAAACGTCAGGTTGCTGACCGTCACCGAAGTTGCCGCGGACGCGTCGCCCGGCGAGAGGGAGCCGATTTCGACGACGACGTTGCCGAAGTCCCCCCAGCCCTCCAGCACGCCCCCGCACACGGTGGTCGTGTGGTCCGCCGGCAGGGTGCAGCCGTGACCGAAGCGCAGGGCCCCCGACTCGACGAAGATGCCGCCGTCGTGGGTCAGCCCGCAATCCAGCTCGACGCGCCCCGGCCCGCGCTTGTAGATGCTGCCCGTGCCGGTGACGGGCGTCCCGATGGTCAGCACGGAACTGGCGTCAGCCCCGGCGAACGCGCCGCCGTCCTGCAGGGTGATGCCCCGGTTGAGCGACGCGCCGATGTTAACGCTCCCGTTCGCGGCGATTCCGCCGCCGCTGACCAACGTTATCGCGTCCGGGCGGAACGCGCTGAGCGCCGAGCCGATATTGTCGTTTGCGCTGAGGCGCACCTCGAAATAGCGGCTGAAGTCCGTGACCGGGTTCTCGACGCGCCACACGCCCTCGAACCCCGAGAGGTCGGAGTCAATGTCCAGGAACGCGCCGCCGACATTTTGTTCCCCGTCATTCTGGTTGAACCTGAAATCCCCCGTACCGAGGATTGTCCCTGTTAGCACCATCGTGCGTCCGCCGATTGAGCCGAAACGGGCCGGGGCGGACGTGGTCGGCAGAACCGTGATGGCCCCGTCGAGCCGCACGGACGTGTTGGCCGCGAGCGACTGTGTGATGCGGGCCGTCGAGCAGAAGCGGAGGTCATTGACGGCGATCACGCCGGTCCCTTTCATGATCAGCTGCGACCCGTTCGTCATGGTGAGCGAGTCACCCTTGAAGGTATAGTCCGCCCCCCCCTCCGGCGTGCGCAGCCCAAGGGTGTCCGGGACGACATAATCCGCGCCCGGGTGGGGATCCTGCCCGTCCGTCCAGCGCTTCGCGCCCCCGTCAATGAAAGAGGAGGTCCCCCCCCCATCGGTCGCCGTCAGGTAGTTGACGGGACTTTGCCCCAGCGTGTTGAACCCTGCGTGTGAAACGATCAACCCGCAAACCGCGAGTCCCGTCAGTCTTTTCGTATCCATTCTGTCAACCTCCTGATTTCTGACCAGTCTCAATGGGTCAGCCCTGTTGGGCCAGTGTCTGGTTATAGAATAACATGATATTATTCTCAAAGAGGGGGATGTTGTCAAGCAGAAAATCCAGGAAAAGTCTGGCAGCGTGGCAACAGAAAAATCGGTCGCCTTGTGGAATTTGCCCATCTGTCCCCGTAGGGTTTTCTCCACGCATAATCCCCAAAAATGGATTTGAAACGGGAGACCATCTATCGTATACTAATGATTTCATTCGGATGAAAGGACAATGGGGATTCAAGACAGAAAAGGAAAAGTCAATGAATAAGAAAAACCTGAACATCGGCATGATCGGGTGCGGCTTCATGGCGAAGACGCACAGTAACGCCTACTCGAACGTCGCGCACTTCTTCGACGTTCCCTATCAGCCGGTCCTCAAGACCGTCTGCGACCTCAACGCGGAGCGGGCCGCCGCCTTCGCCGCGAAGTGGGGCTATGAACAGATCGAGTCCGACTGGCGCAAGGTCGTCGCCGACCCCGCCATTGACCTGATTGACATCTGCCTGCCCAACAACCTGCACGCGGAGGTCGCCATCGCCGCCGCCGAGGCCGGCAAGGCCGTGGTCAGCGAGAAGCCGCTGGCCCGCACCGCCGCCGAGGCCGAGCCGATGGTCGCCGCTGTCGAGAAGGCGGGCGTGCCGAACTTCGTCTCGTTCAACTACCGCCGCATCCCGGCCGTCGCGCTTGCCAAGCGCATCATTGACGAGGGTAAGCTCGGCAGGGTCTTTCACTACCGCGCCAACTTCCTCCAGGACTGGACCATCAACGCGAACGTCCCGCAGGGCGGCAAGGACACGTGGCGCCTCAACGTGAAAGAGGCCGGCTCTGGCGTCACCGGCGACCTGCTCGCGCACTGCATTGACCTCGCCATCTGGCAGAACGGCCCCGTCAGGGACGTGACCGCGCTCACCGAGACCTTCATCAAGGAGCGCATGAACGCCGTGACCGGGAAGATGGAGCCCGTGGGCATTGACGACGCCTGCACGTTCCTCTGCCGCTTCGCGAACGGCTCGCTCGGCAACTTCGAGTCCACCCGCTACGCGCGCGGCCACAAGGCGCTCTTCACGTTCGAGATCAACGGCGAGCACGCCTCCATCAAGTGGGATCTGCACGACCTGCACCGCCTCCAGTACTTCGACCACCGCGACGAGGGCGCCGTGCGCGGCTGGCGTTCCATCCACGTCTCGGACGGCGACCAGCCCTTCATGGGCGCGTGGTGGGTCCCGGGCCTGGCGATCGGCTACGGCGAATCCTTCACGCACCAGTTCAAGGAGTTCCTGGAGGGCATGGCCTCCGGCAAGCCCGCCGGCCCGACCTTCCGCGACGCGCTCGAGACCAACCGCATCTGCGACGCCGTCCTCGCCTCCGCCAAGAGTGGGCAGTGGGTCACGGTTTAGCAGGGAGGATTCATAGGGTCATCGAATGACACGAATCAAACGAATACGAAAAGCATTCGCGGACATTCGTGCCATTCGATGACAGAATAAACAGAGGGACACACCATGAAACAAATGCGCATCGCCGCAACCGTCCTGCTGACGGCCGCCATCGGCCTTTGGGCTGCGGCCCCTTCGCGGGCCGACCTGATCACCGCCATCGGCCTGATATCTGATGGCCTTGCAAACGCCGTGCTTGCCGCAGAACGGGCCAATGCGTCTTTGGACCGTGCGGGGCAACACGCGAGGGATATCTACATCGGCATCATAGCCGCAAACACAGAGCGCGAGCCGCTCGGTCTCGACTCTGTCTGGCCCAAGTCGGGAAAAAAGAAAGAGGGGCACGGGGATATCCCTGAAATGCTGTTCGAAAACAGCTCGGACTATTTCACGGTCCTGCTCGACGGCGAGAACATGCATACGGAAAACTGGAGCTCGTATATTCTTTATGGGGATACGGAGGAGCGCTGCTGGATGAGATTAGCCGGGGGCGGGATACCGCCCAAGGTGGGGGCCGGGCGCCTGACGGCGGCGAACAACATCTGGATCATCGCCGCGAACGTCACCGACGACATGGAGGACCTCATCCCCGTCATCATCTCGCGCAACGTTGACCCCGCCTCGCTCATCCCGCAGGAGGGTGACCAGAAAGCGCAGCGCATCCGCCCGTCCCGCGAGTTCACGGCCCCGTTCGGTGACAAGGAGTTTGTCTTGGTCATGAAAGGGGGGGGGATATTCAAGGGGACGTTCTCCGAGTCCGACAACCTGTACACCCTCTATCAGGGGGAGGACCTCCGCACGACGTTCCAGAAAGTCAAGTACCTGACGCCGTAGCGAGACGGCGAGCGCATTTATTGAAATAGTGTATCCGTTGGACAGGCGTGCGGGTTTTCCACCCCGCCCTATTTTCTTGAGCGGACAGGACTGTCCGCACGCCGTTGCTCGTGTTTGATGTTAGGCGTGTCCGTCGTGTAAAACCGGAGCACAGAGGCATCGCTGCTTCAGGCAAAAATCCTTGCATAGGCGGACAATCAGCGCGTGGTATTCGTTGTAGAGCTGAGTATCGTTCGGCAGGTTCTTCATAAAGATTTTTTGGAGTATGTCATACGCGAGTGTCGCTGCCTGGAGGATGTTCAAATGCCGCTCGGCGACCCTCCGCGTGTAGGCATCAATCACGAAAATCGGCTGGTTGAAGGCGTACAGGAGAATGGAGTCCGCCGTCTCTTTCCCGACCCCCTTGATGCTCAACAACCGTTTGCGTCGCGCGCGTAACTCCACAGGCTGGCAGGGGAACGTGTATTCCTTCACATGTTCAATGAAAAACTGAGCGACCTCCTGAAGGCAAATGCTCTTCTGCATGAAGAAACCCGCCGGACGGATGGCCTTTCGTAATGTCGCGAGCGGCAACGCCAGAAGCTGCTGCGGTGTCTCCGCGCCGTGTTCGGACAGGTTCTCCAACGCCTGTTCGGCGTTGCGCCAGGCGCAGTTCTGCGTCAGGATTGCGCCCGCGACAATTTCCCACTGCATCCCGCTTTTGCTCGGCCACCAGTGCTGTTCGCCGTAGTACGCGAACAGGGTCTTGTACATGTTGTGGATTAAATTTGGATGACCCGTTTTCAATACTGGCATACCCGTTTTAGTCATCCGCCGCAGCATTCTGTTGTGCCGCCGTCATCATGGCGGCAAGCGTCGTTTTCCCGTCGTAGAGTGCCTTCCCAACAATCGCGCCGTAGAGGTTAGGGCACCCCAGCGCCTTCAGCGCCAGCACATGCCCGGGTACGCTGACCCCCCCCGAGGCGATGACGTCGCACGAGACCGCGCGGCACATCTGCTCCATCGCGTTGAGGTTGGGCCCCCCCAGCATCCCGTCCGTCGCGGTGTCGGTGTAGATGATGGTGCGCACCCCTGCCGCCTCGACCTGCCTGGCGAGGTCCACCGCCCGCGTGCCTGTCGTCTCGACCCACCCCTTGACCTGCACGAAGCCGTCACGCGCGTCAATGCCGACCGCGATGCGCTCGCCGAAACGTTTGACCAGATCGCGCAGGGCGTCCGCGCTCTCCAACGCGCGTGTGCCGATGATCGCGCGGGCGACGCCCTCCGCCAGCAGCCGCTCGATGTGCGCGTCCGTGCGCAGCCCCCCCCCGACCTCCACGGGGATGCGGAGCGCGCGGACGATCTCGCCGATGACCGCCGTGTGGCGCGGCTCACCCGCAAACGCGCCGTCCAAATCCACGACGTGCAGTTGTTCGGCCCCCTGCCTGCGCCAAGCCAATGCCTGCGCCACGGGGTCATCCGAATAGACCGTCACGTCCTCCGCCCTCCCCTGCCGCAAGCGCACGCACTTGCCGTCCTTCAAATCAATCGCCGGAAGAATAATCATCGCTAAGCTCCTTTGGTGACTCCCCTAAAAACAAACTGCCTGACGGCTTCCAACCCTTGGCGTATTCGTCAGCCTTTTCGAGCCAGCGGGCAATTCGTTTTTCAGGCAAGACGCTCTCTCCCCAGTATTCCACAAATAAGGCATCGTCCATTCTCATGGCCGCCTTGCACATTTCAGCCTCAATCATTTTCAATGCGCGTTCGACGTAAATACCACCGTCATCATCATTCTTGGGGTTGGCGACACTGCCTGCTGAAAACAAATCTCTGGCTTGGTGACAGAGAACACCGTGATACGTCAGGAGGTAAAGCACCATATCGTCGTATTTGTTTCGGGAACGCCCGGAATCCACAATCTTAGGGCACAACAAGGCAGCCTCAGCGCGCAAACGCGTCTTTTCTTCCATCGTGAGGTTTGTGTATAATCTCGCTTGGATGGGCATTGTGTGTTCATCGCTCTCTTTTTCCTCAATCCACCACAGGCGACCGTCCGGATGGATTTTTCGTGCATACGCGCGAATATACTTCATTTTCTCCTGCATCTGGAACTTGCGGAAATCGTCATATTGAATGCCCATTTCCTCAAAAAGCGATTGTCGTACCGTTGCTTTTTCCGTGGGCAGTTCTATTTCAAAGCGTGGCACATGCGACGTTCGGACGTGAATCACGCTTTGCTCGTAATGTCCCCACCTGACCTCTGGTAGGCCGCCCATTTTCCCGAAAATGATGTAGATATGCTTAACGGTTTCAATCCTCTGCGTTTCTAAAACGCTGTTCGCCACACTTCGCCATGTGTCGTTTAAGGTGAACTTGACTTCAACGCCAAACTCGCCCATCGCGATGTCTGGGAATGCCTGCGGATGAGGCGCAAAGTCTATGCGGAATGATTTGTCGTCCCGCGTCAACGCATCCAATGTTTCACGCACACGGTTTTCAAATTGCGGCGATGACTTGAATTGCGCAGTCCGGGCCTCATGGGTCAACTGCTCACAACTCTTGTCTAAAATGGCTTCAAAATTTTCCTTTGTCATGCTTTCCTTGTAATGATGGACTCTACGGCTTTTGCCATGTGCCAAGCTAAAACGGGCGGCACCGCATTCCCGATCTGCCGCTCGGTCTCACGCAGTTTGGACGGGAACCGAAAACTGTCTGGAAACGATTGGATGCGCGCGGCCTCACGCATTGATATTCGACGAGGCAACGAATAATGGAACTGGATATTCCCGTGGCATTCGGCCCGTATGGTGTACCCGGGCCTGTCTGCGATCAAACGGCGATTCCCCTGCTCCCCACTGACACGCGCTAAGCTCCAGATATGCGAAAACGCTTTGTCCTCGCCTAAGGATTCCAGGTCGCCAATGGCTTGTTTCGCGGTAACGGGCTGCATCCCGATTGGCGCTGGCGGATCGAACGTTGGCAAGCCCATTCTGGTGCCGACGAAGAAGACCCGTTCCCGCGTTTGCGGGACGCCATAATCAGACGCAAGGTAAGCCTGATAATGGACATTGTACCCTAACCCATTGAAGTCTTCTAAAATTTTCTTGAGCGAGACCTCGTTATGCTTCAACAACAACCCGCCTACATTCTCGGCGACAAACACCTTGGGCTGCATACGCCGGACGGCTTCGACAATCGCGACATACAGGCTGCTCCGGCTACCTCTTATCCCGAGCATTTTCCCGTTGATCGAAATGTCTTGGCAGGGGAACCCACCGATGATCACATCCGCGTATGCTGGCAAACGATCCATGACGCTACGAATGTCGCCCTCGATAACATGAGCGCCAATATTTGCCCGATAGGTTTCGCATGCGGCAGGATTAATCTCGTTTGCCCAAATAATGTCAAAGCGTGTTTTGCCATAGTGCGTTCCCAAAAAGTCAAACCCACCCTTAAACCCCAAGTCCATCCCACCGCACCCAGAGAATAATGAGGCAACGGAACTTGTTTTACGATGGTCTCCACAACGTGCCTTGACGGGATAGACTGTCACGTCCTCTACCCTCCCCTGGCGCAATCGTACGCACTTGCCACCCTTCAAATCGATTGCAGGAAAAATAATCATGCCCCTTATTGTACACGGCCGTAGGGAGTGATTCAACACAAAAGGCCATTCTTTCATTTCTTCGCCATCAGAATTTTCAAAGCCTCGTTGTATAGCAAAATCGTCATCGAATGACACGAATAAAACGAATAAGAAAAACATTCGCGAACATTCGTGTCATTCGATGACAACAAACATGAACATCGGAAAACAATGTTGCTCGTTTCACACAGAGGCACAGAGTTTGCACAGAGGATTTCTTTTTGTTTTCTCTGTTCAAACTCTGTGGCTCCGTGGCTCTGTGTGAGAAAAAAACAAACCTAAAATCCTCGTTGCAACGGGGGGGGCTTTTGGGCTATCATTACATCATCCTGAAAAACAGGGGAAGGAGGATAACACGATGCCGACGATTTCGATGTTTTACGGAGTGCTGGTGATGATTTTCTTTGAGGGGGCCTCAAAACACAAGATGCCCCATATCCATGTCCGATACCAGAAGCACAAGGCATCGCTGGCGATTTCGGATGGTAAGATTTTGGCGGGGAGTTTGCCGGAGAAGAAGCTGAAAATGGTGCAAGTGTGGATGGACTTGCACCGGGAGGAACTCCGGGCAAATTGGACGCTGGTAAAGGCTGGCTCGGAACCCTTTAAAGTTCAACCCTTGCAGTGAGCGGAGGAACGGTGAAACTTCTGGACATTGTTGATGCGAGGGCGGCTGACAACTTTAGGTTGCTTCTGACCTTCGAGAACGGGGAAAAGCGTCAGTTCGATTTTTCGCCCTATCTCTCACGGAAACCGTTTGCCCCCCTGCAGGAACCGGAGGTGTTCCGGCAAGTCGCAGTCAAATACGGGACCGTAACGTGGCTAGGGGGGGCTATTGATTTCGACCCCGAAACGCTCTATGAGGGGTCTATCCCCTGACCGCTCGGCCCCTCCCGTAGCGTTTGACCAGCGCGGCGAAGAGGTCGAAGCAGGGGCAGCGCTTGTACTTGTTGTAGACGATCATGCAGGGGCAGTTGAACTTCAGCCCGTAGAGGTACATGGCGAGCATCACGTATGTCATGTAGTAGAACGGGCGCCACAGCAGGCTCAGCCCCCAGAACACGAGGAGCATCCCCGATTTCGAGCGGTAGGAGAACGCCACCTTCTCGGGCTGCAGGCTGTACCCGAGGAACAGGTGCAAGAACGTGAGCAGGACGACGGCTGGCACGTCCATCCCCCCCCAGACGTAAAACCCGAACACGCCCACCCCCGCGAGCTTGATTGCCAGCGCGGCCCCCCCCCGCAGCGTGGGCGTGAGCATCCGCACGTTCTGCCGGTACAGGAGGTAGTCGGGGTGGACGCGCAGGAGCGCCTCCTCCTCGTCTCTGGCGCGGCGGATCATCAGCGGCAAAATCAGGAAACTGGTCAGCGCGAACGATATCCAGTTGAACATCATGAGGCTCCCCCCCCAGCACCACATCAGCAGTCCCGCGTACATCGGGTGACGCGCCCACGCGTACGCCCCGGACGTCACCAGCGTGTGCGACTGCTTGATCTCGATCCCGTCCGACCACATCAGGCGGATGCCACGCTTCGCCCACAGGTGCAGGATGAACCCGCCCGCAAGCATGACCGCGCCGATGCCAAACCAGATGTATTGCGACACCTCATCCATCGCGACCTGCCCGATGCTGTTCACCCAGAACGGGAACAGCAGCAGGACCGCGAGCGTCATGCCGAAGGTCGAGAAGAAATGCGCACGGGAGGACTGCACAGGTTGCGGGCGCAGGGCGTGCTCGATGAACTTCACCGCGACGGCGATCAGCAGGATGACGCCCGTCACGGCAATTAGCGAATAGCCCCCCCGAAACAGTTGCGGATGGACGGATTGCTGGGCGGCGCGCCCGAACGCTTCAAGCAGTGCGGTCATACGGTTTCCTCCGGTGATACAGGATGCCGAGCCCGAACGGGATGACGGCCAAGGCGATCCATTGGTAAAGGGTCAGTCCCAGCGCGGCCCGCGGCTCGTCGCGGACGAACTCGACGGCAAAGCGCATGGTCAGGTACGCGACAAGGTAGAGCGGGAACAGCACATCGAGGCGGCACGTTTTCCGGTAGAACAGGTACAGCGTAACTGCGGCGCAAAACTGGAACGCGCTCTCCACGAACTGCACGGGGATGTCCCGGACATGACCCCCGCAGCACCCGTTGAAATAGCACCCGATTTTGCCGAACCCCGCCGCGACCGCCAGGGGGATCACGAAACGCCCGCCGAACGACGACGCCATCTGGCGCGTCGCCAGCTTGTACGCGTTGATGGCGATGAACGCCCCGACCAACCCGCCGAGGAAACTCTTGCCCGTGTACAGGATTTCAGGGCGCACGCCATGCGTCAGGAGGAGCGGCAGCTTTGCCCCGACGACAATACCCGCGACAGCGGAAAGGAAAAAGCCCAGGCTCATCCGCCGCTCTCGTTTCGGCAATCGCAACCGCCACGCGACCGCGCCGCCAGCCACCACGCCAAGGATTGTGAAGAACGTGTAGAGGGTCATGATTTGATTCTGATGAGCAAGTAGCACGTTCCAACAAAGAGCAACGCGCCAAGGAAAAGAATGCCGATTAGCCACAACACGATCGCCCCAAGCACGGTCAGGCACGACAACAGGCACGGCGGCTTCCAGGGGGGAAGCGGAGGCGGATTCACGGGTTGATTGTCATCGTTCATTACTGCAAAGGTGCGATTTTGCTAATCGGTTTCTGCCTCTCAATCAGATGCCAGTTGGCAGCCAATTCCTCTCTGTGCAACATTGCCCACTCGATGACAAGACCGAGTACACGAGCGGGCAAGTGCCCTTCGATAACACAAAGGGTATGAATGTCAACACAACAGGCATATTCGCCATATTGCGCATGAAAATGCGGCGGATTATGCTCGTCGTAGAACATCCTGATGATGATTCCGAAAAAACTACTTATCTGTGGCATTTGTGTTTAGAGTTTGCTGTTGCCATTGCTCAAAAGTGAGGCCTTTGAGTCGCAAGTAAACGCCGTCGGGACAGATGTCAATGTCTTCATTCCATGCAATTGCCCCGTAATCATTGATATGGGCCTGCGCAAACAAATTGTCTTTGTCCCACGCGCAGAAAACCCCCTTATGCGCAAGGCTCGCGAAATCAACCACGCCTTGCACACCGTCGGAAAACTCCACAAAGACGGAGTATTTCCCCAACGCTTTCACCTCTATCGGTTTTGCAATCATATCCGTATCCCAAAAACACGGGATGATAATAGCATATTCACGTCTGCCCCTGTAAGCATTTTTTTAATAAAAACTGCTATTATGGAGTATCAAAGAAAGGTGGCGTCGATAGGAAGGGGGACTGCCGCGTGACCTCTGGAGTACGGCGGCTCGCAGCCGCTTTCTCGCGTTGGGCTTGCCCCTCGTATCGGTGACCGAAAGGGGCGCCCCTATTGTCTCCGCACGGCGGCTATAGTGAATTAACTTTAAAAGCGTGCCGCGACAACATCCCGTTAGGGATGTTTCTTTCGGTAAAAGAGAACGCAAAAAAATCATGGCATCCCATCGGGATGCCTCTTTTAGGCGCATCCCGTGCCCCATCGGCCGCGCCTGCGCCGACGGGGGCCCCTTTTCCTGCGGACATGGGGGGAAAGGCGTTTTTCTACCGAGAGACATATCCCTAACGGGATGTAAGAACGGAACACGTTTAACGTTAATTCACGATAACCATCCACCCGTCGCGTGTAAGAAGAACTGCCGCGTACATACGTTGTACACGTCAACCCCAATAGTAAAGCACAGGCATTTCTGCCTGTGCTATGGGATCCCCAAAACGGCTGGCGACTGCGCTTACGCGATGGTTGCGAGGATGTCGCCCGCGTTGACGTTGCCGCCGGGTGCGACGTTGATGGTGCGGATCGTCCCGTCGGCGGGCGACTTGACCGGAATCTCCATCTTCATGGATTCCAGGACAAGGATATCTTGACCAGCCTTGACGGGCGTGCCGACACCCGTGAGGATACGCAAGATGACGCCGGGCAGGGATGACCTGACGGTGTGTTCATCTCCGCTCGCGGCAGGTGCCGCAGGTGCGGGCGCGGCGACAGGCGCAGGTGCGGCAGGGGCCGCAACAGGTGCTGGCGCCGCCACAGCCGCGATGCCGTCCTTGACGGAGACGGCGTATTCCCGACCGTTGACAACCGCCTTATCGCCGCTCAACGAAATACCGTAAGACTTGCCGTTGACCGTGACGGTGCAGCCGCCGGACTTAGATGCAACAGTAGCGGCAGCGGCCGCCGCTTTCACATTCTTGCGCACACCGATCGGCACGCTCTTCGGATCCTTGAGGAACGCCACGCCCTTCTCCTCGCAGCAGGAGGCGATGAAGACGTTCTCGTCGGTGATCGGCACCCCGGCGGCCTGAAGCAGTGCCTCGGCAGCCCTGCGGCCTTTCTTCGGGTCCGCATCGTCGTTCTGCAGAACGGTCTTGGTCGTGGGGGGGAGGTTCATCTGTTCGGCGGCGATCTTCACGATCTCGGGGTCGGGCGCGACGGGTGTCTTGCCGAAGTAGCCCAGCACCATACGGCCGTAGCCGTCGGCGATCTTCTTCCATTTGCCGAACGCCATGTTGTTGAACGCCTGCTGGACGTAGAACTGCGACACGGGCGTGACGGACGTGCCGTAGCCGCCGCAACGCACCGCGTCGAACATCTCGGCGATGAGGTCGTTGTAACGGTCGAGCATATTCACGTCGCGCAGCATCTGCGTGTTCGCGGTGAGCGCGCCGCCCGGCATGGGCGACCAGATGATGGAGGGGTCAACCGCCAGCGCCTCGGGCGGGAGCATATAGTCCGTCATGCAGTCGCGGAAGGTCTGCTCCGCCTTGCGGATTTTATCCACGTCAATGTCCAGATCGAAATCGGTCCCGCGCAGGGCATGCCACATGGTGATGACATCCGGCTGGCAGGTGCCGCCCGAGACAGGGGCGAGCGAAAGGTCAATGCCGTCCGCGCCAGCCTCCAGCGCGGCCTTGTAGCACAACGCCGCGATCCCGGCGGTGTCGTGCGTGTGGAATTGGATGTGCGTCCCGGCGGGCAGGAGTTTACGCGCGCGCTTGATGGTCTCATAGACGACCGCGGGCGTGGTGGTGCCGGATGCGTCCTTGAAGCACACGCGGTCATACGGGATGCCCGCGTTCAGGATGCCCTTCAGGCGGTTCTCGTAGAACTCGGGCGTGTGCGCACCACCGGAATCCAGCCCCGGGGGCAAGCCCATCAGCGTCACGGTGACCTCATGCTTCAGGCCCGCGTCATGGATGCACTGGCCCGACCACTTGAGGTTCTCGACATCGTTGAGCGCGTCGAAGTTGCGGATGGAACTCATGCCGTACTTCTTGAAGAGGTCCGCGTGGAGCTTGATCATGTCGGACGGCTGGGACTTCAGGCCCACGACGTTCACGCCGCGCGAGAGCGTCTGCAGGTCCGCCTGCGGCGCGGCCTTGCGGAACTGGTCCATCACGTCAAAGGCGTCCTCCTGCGAGTAGAAATAGCACGACTGGAAACGCGCACCCCCCCCTGCCTCGAACCAGCGGATACCCGCCGCGTATGCCGCCTCGACCGCTGGCATGAAATCGTTGGCGAACACGCGCGCGCCGTACACGGATTGGAAACCGTCCCGAAAGGCGGTACACATGAATTTAACTTGCTTCTTAGACACGTTAGGACTCCTTTAGTAATGAACTGTTTGATGAGAATGTTCTGCGCCAGCACCGTGGTGCTCGCCAAATCGTTTGAAGATACCCTCGCGGGATGCGGTCCCGCACTCGCCGATACATTGGATGGTGATGGAAGAAACCAGGTTGCCGACCATCGCGGCCTCCTCTGCCGTCGCCCCCGCGCACAGCGACGACACGATTCCCGACGTGCATGCGTCGCCCGCGCCGACGATGTCAATCGGCCCCGTGTCCAGGGGGGCCGGGATCAGCACCGCCTCCCCGTCGTCGCGCATCGCCAACACGCCGCGCTTCCCGCACGTCACGAACACGCGCCGCCCCGTGAGCTTCGCGAATGCCGCGAGGCACGGCTTCACGACATCCATCTCCTGCTTAACCCCCGCCAGCTCCGGATGCACAATGCGCACCGCCTCGATGTCGTTACACTTGACGATGACATTCCTGAACTGGTTGATGAACGAGCGCGAGTCCGCAAAGAGAATCAGGCCGGGATGCGCGTCCGCTACCTTCGCCAGCTCGTCGCGGACGCGGCTGGTGATGACGCCATGGTCCGCGTCGTCCAACTGGTCCAGCGCGATGATCGCGTCCACGCGCGGCGCGATGGCCCAGAGGTTTTGGATGACCTGTTCTTCAAGCTCGGCGGGCGTGGTGTCCTTGTTCTTGAAATCAAGCCGATGGGTCTCCGTCTCCACGCCGTTTTCAAGGAACATCGGCTTCGTGTAGGTCGGGGTCATGACGCGCGTGCTGCGGATGAGCAAGTCCGTGTTCACGCGCTTGGCGCGGAGGTCGCGGAGCA
>WRML01000011.1 GCA_009777165.1 Kiritimatiellota bacterium | reverse complement strand
GACCAGCCCCCTCCCCCCATTTGATTCCTAATTCCTAATTCCTCAATTCCTAATTCCTCATTCCTAATCATCCCCCCCTTCGGCACCCGCCGCCACAGCGCGACCATCGCCGGCAGGTACAGCAACGCGGGGGGGCCTTTCGTCACGAACGCCACCCCCATGCAGAGCCACAGCGCATACCCCGGCCACCGCTTCGACGGGAAACGGTACGCCTCCCAGAACGCCCCCTGCGCGAGGAGTATCGACGCCGCCAGCAGGCAGTCCGTCGTGATCACGTTCGACGCCGCCATGGGGACCGCCGATGTCGCATAGACCATCGCGCACACGTCCGCCGCGCCGCGCCCCCCCCACATCCGCCGGCCCATCCACCAGACTGCGGCGATCGAGGCCAGGTAGCAGGGGATCAGGTAGAGCCGCGCCGCGAACGCCGTGTTGCCCAGCAGCGAGAGGGGGGCCCCGATGGCGATGTACGTCAGGGGGGGCTTCGTCCAATGGTGATTGCCGTTGAGCACCGGCTCGAGCCAGTTGCCGCGCTCGACCATCTCTCGCGCGCACTCGGCATAACGCCCCTCGCTCGTCTCATAGATGCCCCGGGCCCCCTGGAACGCGAGCGCCGCCACGCACGCGAGCGCCAGCACCCCCCCCAACCGCAACGGCCCGCGCACCTGCCCCCCCCGTTCTGGACATGAATTTTCCATAAAGGGGAACAGTATACCACATCCCCCCCCATCGGTCAAAGAAATAGGCAGGGGGGGGGGCGCTTCATTTGCTGCTGAGGGATTTGCGCAGGAGCGTCTCCGCGTCGCCGATCGAGGGGTCGGCATCCAGCGCCACCTGCGCCATCTTGCGCGCCTGTTCCTGGGGGAACCCGAGTTGCGTGAGCGCCAAGACCGCGTCGCGCAGCATGGCCGCGTGGGGGTCCCCCCCGCCGGCCGCCCGCGCCGCCAACGCCTCCAGCGGGCTGACTTTGTCCCGCAACTCGACGATCAAACGTTCCGCCGTCTTTTTCCCGATGCCTCGGATGGTGCTGACCCGCTTGATGTCGTTGCCCGCGATCGCCGCGCTGAGTTCAGAAACGGTCAGCCCGCCCAAAATGCTCAGCGCCGTTTTCGGGCCGACACCGCTGATCGTGATCAGACGCTCGAACATCGCCTTCTCGTCCGCTTGCGCGAAGCCGAAAAGCATCTGCGCGTCCTCGCGGATGTGGTGGTGAATCAGCAGACGGCACGGCTCGCCGCTCGCGGGGAGACGGTCATACGTGCTGAGCGGGATAAACACCTCATACCCCACCCCCTGCACATCCATCACGGCCACGGTCGGAGACTTCGCCTCCAGCTTCCCCTGTAAAAATGCAATCATCTCATCCCCTTTCCCTCTGCGCTGAGAGAGGTAACAGATTGCCAACTCTTGTATCGTCTGTCAACCTCTTCTGAACAGTCCTCCGAAAATTCAGGGGCAACCCGCAACTTCCGCTTGCGAAAGTGACCCGCGTTTGATTTAATATTTCCTTTTCAAAAGGGGATGCACGTTATGCCGACAAATAATTTCATCAGTACGCTGAAACCGGATTTTAAGCCGAGGACTTACGAGCTGGGCAAGATTCCTGCCTATCAGTACAAGGGCTCGCTGAAGGAGGAGATCAAGAAGGGGCACATCACCGCACAGCAGGCGGTGGACGCGCTGGAGGATATGCTGGCCATCCGCGAGTTCGAGGAGATGATCGTCAAGCTGCGCACGGGCGCGTACGAGTCCTGCAAAGGCTACGACTACCGGGGGCCTACGCACGTGTCCATCGGGCAGGAGGCCACGGCCGTGGGGTGCTGCTCGGCGATGCGGCACGATGACTTCATCACCTCGACGCACCGGGGCCATGGCGACTCGCTCGCGAAAGGGTGCGTCGCAATCCGAGGCATGAGCGAGGCGGAGCTGCGGGCCCGTGTCCCGGACTGCACGGCGAAGAAGAAAACGGATTTGGTCGAGGCCGCGCTGGAGGATCATGTCTATCGCGCGGTCGCGGAGCTCTTCGGCAAGGAGGACGGCTACTGCAAGGGTCGCGGGGGGGGGATGCACATCGCGGACTTCAAGGCGGGGCACCTGGGCGCGAACGCGATCGTGGGGGGGGGCGTGCCGATCGCGACGGGCTCGGCGATGAGCTCGCGCTATTTCAAGACGGGGCGCGTGACCTGCTGTTTCGCAGGCGACGGCGCGTATGCCAACGGCGTCGTGCTGGAGTCGCTGAACTGGGCCGCCATGGGGCAGTTCACGGACAAACAATACACGGACATCCCGTTCGGCCTGCCGATCGTGTACGCGGTCATCAACAACCATTACGGGTTCACGGGGCGCGTGGACGGCGAGGTCGCGGGGGTCTCCTGCGTGGCGCGGCGCGCGGCCGGGTTCGCGGACAATAACATGCACGCGGAGGTCGTCAACGGCATGGACATCCTGGCGTGTATGGATGCGATGCGCCGCGCGGCGGAGATCTGCCGAAAGGGTAAGGGGCCTGTCCTGCTGGAGTTCGACACCTACCGCAATTACGGGCACTCGCTGGGGGACCCGCGCTTCGAGTACCGCTCGAAGGATGAGGAGGCGGGGTGGAAAGCCATTGACCCGGTCGCGCAGTTTGAGAAGCAGGTGTTGGATGCCAAGTGCATCACCGCGAAGCAGTTGGCGGCGCTGAAGGCGAAGGTCGCCGACCGCAACGCGCGCATGGCCGCGAAGGCCGCGTGGTCGAAGGACCCCGACCCCGCCGACGTCATCAAGTATATGTACACCGACACGCGCGTCGAGGCTGTGCCGGAGGCGTTCGCCGTGCCGCGCGTGGCTGGAGGGCGGACGTCCCCGTCCGCCGTGGCTCGCGAGGACGCTCGCCCTCCATTGGTCAAGCGCACGGACGACGGGCAGATGACGTACAAGGACGCGATTAAGGAGGCGCTCGTCGAGGAGATGTTCCGCGACAGCCGCGTGGTGCAGTGGGGCGAGGACATCGCGGAGTACGGCGGCGCGTTCAAGGTGACGAAGGGCCTGACCGAGGCGTTCGGGCGCGACAGGGTTTTCAATGCGCCGATCTCGGAGGCCTGTATCTGCGGCACGGCCGTCGGCGCGGCGATGACGGGGATGCGCCCCGTGGTCGAGCTGATGTACATGGACTTCGGGCTGATGGCGTCCGACCAGATTTCCAACCAGGCGGCGAAGTGGCATTACATGTCCGGCGCGAACATCGAGGTGCCGCTCGTGTACCGCGCGTCCGTGGGGGGGGGTAAGGGATACGGCGGCCAGCACTCGCAGACGCTCGAGTCCATGTTCGCGCACATCCCCGGCCTGTACGTCGTGTACCCCGCGACGCCAGCGGACGCCAAGGGGATGCTGAAGAGCGCGATCCGCGACAACAACCCTGTCATGTTCGTCGAGTCGCAGATCATGTACAACATGAAAGGCGCGGTGCCGCAGGGCGAGCACCTCGTCCCCCTCGGCAAGGCGGACGTCAAGCGCGAGGGCTCCGACGTGACGATTGTCACCTGGGGCCCCATGCTGTACGACGCGCTGAAGGCGGCGGAGATGCTCGCGCAGGAGAAAACCTCGGCCGAGGTCATTGACCTGCGCTCGCTTGTCCCGCTCGACATGGAGACGATCTTGGCGTCCGTCCGCAAGACCGGGCGCTGCGTGGTCGCCAGCCACTGCGTTGGCATCGGCAGCTTCACGGGTGAGATCGCCTCACGCATCATGGCCGAGGCGTTCGACTCGTTGGATGCCCCCGTCATGCGCGTCGGCGCGAAAGACGGCATCGCCCCGCAAGCCTACTCCTTGGAGGACGCGTTCCTGCCGCATGACCGCGACATCGTCGCGGCGGTGAAAGGGTTGTTCTAATCGCTCACACAACGGCACAAAGGGAACAACGTTTTTTTTGGGGGGGGAGGAAGATGAACGACGTACACACGAATCCGCTGTCGCTGTTCGGCACACCATGGTTCATCTCCGCGTTTGTCGGGTGGTCACTCGCCCAGATGATTAAGATGGTCACGGGGTTCGCCAAGACGAAGCGCGTAGACTTCCGTTACCTCCTTAGTACGGGAGGGATGCCGAGTGCGCATTCCGCGCTCGTCTGTGCGCTCCTCACGTCGTTCGGGCTCACGGAGGGGTTTCATGCGCCCATCACCATGCTGGCGACGGCGTTCGCGGCAATCACGATGTTCGACGCCGCCAGTGTCCGCCGTGCCGCCGGGAACCAGGCAACCGTGATGAACCAGATGATACAGGAATTGTTCAAAGAACACCGCCTGAACCAGACGCGCCTCAAAGAACTCCTCGGCCACACGCGCAAGGAAGTGTTTGCCGGGATGTTCTTGGGGATCGGCATCGCAATCGTAATCGTAAACTACATGATGAAATGACTTACCTTCAGCTCGCCGCACATCTGTTCCTCTTGTTGTTCTGGGCACGCTTCTGGGTCAAGCCCAAGCAGGCGTTCTACTTCAACCCGTTCTTGTCCGGGACGACCCGTTTCATCGACGGCCTCATCCAGTTCCTGCGCCCTGCGCTGAGATTCCCCGAGTGCCTGATGCCCCTTGTGCTGCTCCTGTTGTTTTGGGTCTTCCAAACCATCTTTTTTGCCCGATTCGGCGACGTATGGAATATGTCCTTCGGGGGGTTTTACTTCTCGCCACCCGACGAATCGCTCTCCTGGGGGATGCAGTTCGCCTACAGCGGACTCCTCTCCGCGCAACTCCTGCTTGGGGCATGGACGCTCTACGTTTTGACCCGCCTTATCGCCCGCCCCAACCGCACAACCCGCGCACAAGAGGCGTTCGCGTTTTTCATGGCACCGTTCTCGTGGCTCCCTTGCCTGCTCCAGCTGCTTGTCGTGCTGATGCTTCATTTCGGCCTCGTGTATGCGGTAATCCACATCGGCGCTGTCCCGCACATCGGGCAGGAAGAACGCTTCACAGGCGGACCGCTCTCGGATCAATTTTTGAAGACGGGCGCGTTGGCATTGTTATCGTTCTCTAACGGACTCGACATCCTTCTCTACGCGCTGTTTTTCTTCTGGGCCGGCGCGTTCTCCTCCTGGCTGCTCGGGAACACGTTCCTGATGATGATCTGCCAAGAAAATATTGAGGTGCTGGTGGGCCGTTTCAAGCGGAATCCCTCTACGATCACCGGCGGCTTGGATTTCTCGTTGCTGATTTTCAGTATTGTGGTTTACCACCTCGCCAATTTCGTGCAATCGAGATTAGGTAACGTTATCCTGGCCCCCCCCCTATGAACTGGATTGCCCCAGCACCTGACGGCTGTGTCGTGACCATCAAAGCCATCCCGCGTGCGAAACGCACGGAAATCGCCGGCGTTGACACGGACTGGATTCGCGTCCGCATCCAAGCCCCCCCGGTGGACGGCAAAGCAAACGACGAGCTGACGCGGTTTTTCGCGCGGCATTTCGGCTTGCCCAAACGCTCCGTTGAATTCCTGTCCGGCGACACCGCGCGCCTCAAGCGCATCAAACTCTACGGGGTCACCGAACAGGCGTGCAGATGCGTCATTTCGGGTTTGTGATAAACGACATCACGACAACGATTCCCCACCGTTTACTTACGCCCGCGCAGACGACCATGCTTGAGGAAGCCGTCGTAGTTGCGCATGAGGAGGTGGGACTCCATCTGACGCAAGGTGTCAAGCGCAACGCCGACGATAATCAGCAGACTGGTGCCGCCAAAGAACGATGCCATCTCCCACGGCATGTTTATCAGCCCGCGCAGAAGCTGCGGCAACAGCGCGATGATCAGGAGCACCGTGCCGCCAATCAGCGTGACACGGGTCATGAGGGCATCCAGATACTCGGCGGTCGCGCGCCCCGGGCGGATGCCCGGCACGTAGGAGCCGTCGCGCTTGAGGTTGTCCGAAATCTGCACCGCGTTGAACTGGGTCGCAACCCAGAAGAACGCGAAGAACATGATGAGTAACGCATATACGGTCAGGTGCAGCAGACTCGTTGGTTCAGCCAGTAGGACACCGAACTTACGCAACCCTGACAACCATGTGATGTGGGCAGGAATCATTTTCAACGCCCCAGCCGGGAACTGGATCAGGGGCCCGGCGAAGATGACCGGCATGACACCCGTGTAGTTCACGCGCAACGGCATATAGGTCTGCTGCATCCCGCCGCTGAAGGCTCTCCCGCTGCCCGTAGACCGGCGCGTGGAGTGGATGGGCACCTTGCGGAGGCCCTGGGTCAGCATCACCGTCCCCATCAGCACACCGAAGCCCAGCAACAGCAACAACGCCAGCTCGACCCAGTTCCGCTCGGCCTCAACCCCGCCGAGGCCGAAGTACCGTTGCCACGCCTCCATGATCGCGACGGGCAGGCGCGAGGTGATGTTGATCATGATAATCATCGACGCACCGTTCCCAATGCCGCGTTGCGTGATCTGATCCGCCAGCCACATGACGAACAGCGATGCCGACGTCACGCTGATGATGGTCATCAGGATAAACGACACGCCCGGGCTCGTGACAATCCGCCCCTGCCCGAATGCCCCCGCCTGCAACGACCCGGCCAACGCGCCAGCCTGAAACACGCAGATGACGATGGCCAGATAACGCGTATACTGGGCAATCGTCGCCCGTCCCGTCTCGCCCTCGCGGGAGAGCCGGCCGAGCGTCGGGATCACCGCCGTCAACAGCTGGATGATGATCGAGGCACTGATGTAGGGCCAGATGCTCAGGGTACCGACAGCACAACGGGTGATCGCGCCACCGCTGAACACGTTGAGCCAGTCCATGAGCCCCCCTGCCCCGGCAGTCTCGCGGGCGTGCGCCAACGCGTCCTGCAGCGCCTTCCAGTCAACGCCGGGGATCGGAACCATGGAAATCAGGCGGCAGATGAGGACAATCCCCAGCGTCACCAGAATACGCTTCTTGAGTTCCGGAATCCTAAACACATTCGCAAAAGTTGATAACATGGGGGGGCCCTCACACGACCTCAACGGTCCCGCCGGCAGCCTCGATCTTGGCCTTGGCAGACGCGCTGACGCCATTTACCTTGAGGGTCAGTTTCTTGGTCAGGTCACCCTTGCCCAAAATTTTGACGCCGTCAAACTTGTTCGAATAGAGCCGTGCCTTGCGCAGGACATCAACCGTGATTTCCGCACCGTCGTCGAAACGCTTGTCCAGCTCGCCCACATTCACCGGGCAATAGACCACACGGTTGGGGTTCGTGAAGCCGCGCTTGGGCAGACGGCGGATCAGGGGCATCTGACCACCCTCGAAGCCGAGCTTGAACTTGTGACCCTTGCGCGCATACTGACCCTTGTGCCCCTTGCCCGAAGTCTTCCCCATGCCAGAGGCACGGCCGCGACCGACGCGTTTGCGCGTCTTGCGGGCTCCCGGCGTGTTCTTTAATGACGATAAATCCATTTTTCTCCTCTCAACCTCTCGCGGACCGGAAAGCCCGCACTCCTTTTCTCTCGCGGACTGGAAAATCCGCACTCCTTTACTTAAGCGCGCGCGGCGGTAATCTCCTCTGCCGAACGCAGCTGGTTCAGCGCGTCAACGGTAGCCTTGACCACGTTCAAGCGGTTCTTGCTGCCAAGGGACTTGCCCACAGCGTCGCGGACACCCGCGGCCTCGAGGACCGGGCGCATCCCGCCGCCCACGATGAGCCCCGTGCCGTCCGGCGCGGGCTTCAGCAGCACGCGGCCGCCGTCACAGTTCCCCTCCACCTCGTGAGGGATGGTCTTGCCGGCAAGCTTCACGCTGAACATCTCCTTCTTCGCGGCCTCGCCACCCTTGCGGATAGCGTCGCTGACCTCGTTGGCCTTGCCGAAGCCGAACCCAACGCGGCCCTCGTGGTCACCCACGACGACCACAGCACTGAAGCTGAAACGCCGGCCACCCTTCACGACCTTGGCACACCGGTTGACGAACACGACGCGCTCGTCGAAATCGCCCCCACCCTCGCGGGAAAATTCTCTGTCCATACTCACTTGGTCTCCTCCGCCACGTTCACGTTCTTGTCAGTGATCCGCAGGCCCGCCGCGACCGCCGAGTCCACAATCTGCTTGACGCGCCCGTGGAACTTGTGGCCGCCGCGGTCCACGACCACCAGCGAAATCCCTTTTTCCTTCGCCACGCCGGCGGCCTGCTCGCCGACCAGCTTGGCGGTCTCAATGTTGCACGCCTTCCCCGCGTTGAGGGTGGTGGTCATGGCAAGCGTGTGCATGGCGTCGTCATCCACGAACTGCACGTACATGTGCTTGTTCGAGATGCAGATGGCCATACGGGGGCGCGCGGCCGTGCCCTTGATGCGTTGGCGCAAACGCCGATGGCGAAGCGCACGCTGTTCTTTACGGTTAAAACTCATTTTTCTCAAACTCCGTTCAGGCCTTAGGCAACCGTCTTGCCCTGTTTGCGGCGAATCTGCTCGCCGACGTACTTGATACCCTTGCCCTTGTAGGGCTCGGCCGGATAATAGCGGCGGATGCTCGCGGCAACGTCACCGACGAGCTCCTTGCTGATGCCCTCGACGGTCACGTTGACGCCCTGCGCGTCCACCGTGACCTTGATGCCCTCGGGGATCGTGTAGATCTTGGGCGAGGCAAACCCCAGCGAGAGGCTCAGCGCCTGCCCCTGGAGCGCGGCCTTGAACCCGGTGCCCTCGATGTTCAGTGCCTTCTTGTACCCGGTCGTGACACCCTCGATCATGTTTCGGACCAGCGTGCGGGTCAACCCGTGGCAGCCCTTGAGCAGGATCTCGTCCTTCTTCAGCAGGGGCCGGCCATCCTCGCGCTTCTCCAGACGGGTAACGACGACCTTGCCCTCCGCAACCACCACCGTGATGCCCGGCACAAACGTGCGGGTCAGCTCACCCAGTTTGCCGGTGACAGTGACCTCGTTGCCCTTCGCGTTGACCGTGACCCCGGCGGGGATATCAATCGGCATTTTTCCAATTCTCGACATGACAGTACTCCCCTTACCAGATGGTACAAATCAATTCGCCGCCCAGCTTGCGCCGGCGGGCCTCCTTGCCGCTGACCACGCCCCCGGAGGTGCTGAGGATCGCGGTGCCCATGCCGCCGAGCACGCTCGGGATGTCCTGCACGCCGCAGAACTTCCGGAGTCCCGGCTTACTCTCGCGGCGCAAGCCGCGGATCGCCGACTCGGAAGCATCGTTATACTTCAGGTCAATGCTCAACACGCGCGGGACGGTGTTGGTGATTGTGAATTCCGTGATGTAGCCCTCGGCCTTCATCACGCGCGCAATCTCGCCCTTGATCCGCGACCCGGGCATCTCCACGGAGGGATGGCCCGCCTTCATCGCGTTACGGATGCGCAGCAGCATATCAGCAATCGGATCGGTCATCATAGTGTGCGTTCCTCCTTACCAGCTCGCCTTCGTCACACCCGGGATCATCCCGGACAACGCCAGCTCGCGGAAACAGATGCGGCAGAGCTGGAACTTGCGGATGTACGCGCGCGGCCGCCCGCAACGCGCGCAACGGTAATACTTGCGCGACGAGAACTTCGGCGCGCGCTTGGCCTTCTCCATCAGACAGGTCTTTGCCATAGTCAAATCTCCTTCTTATTTGCCAGCGAACGGCATGCCGAGCGCAACCAGCAACGCACGGGCCTCGACAGTATCGCGCGCCGTGGTCACGAACGAGATGTCCATGCCCATGTCGGCGCCGCCGGAATCCATCATCTCAGGGAAAATCGTATGCTCCTTCAAGCCCAGCGTGTAATTGCCCCTGCCGTCAAAGCCGCGGTTCGGGATGCCGCGGAAGTCGCGGATACGCGGGAGCGCGCTGTTCACGAGCCGCTCGACAAAATCGTACATCCGCGCCCCCCGCAACGTCACCTTCGCGCCAATCACCATGCCCTCGCGCAACTTGAAGTTCGAGATGCTCTTGCGCGCCTTGCACAGCACCGGCTTCTGCCCCGACAGCTTCGCCAGATCCTCCACGATGCTCTTCTGCACGTCCTTCTCCACAATGCCGAAGGCAGAGTTAATCACCACCTTCTCCAGCTTCGGGACCATCATCTTGTTCTTCAGCCCCAGCTTCTCCTGAAGTTGAGGGGCAAGTTCCTTGGTGTACTTCTCTTTCAGATTCGCCATCGCCTACCCCCTTAGTCCAGCGCCTTGCCGGTCGCCTTGGATTTCCGCACCCACTGGTCGCCCTCGCGGACACGCCTGATGCGCACACCCTTCTTCGCGTCCGGGTCATACGGCATCAGGTTCGACAACTGGATCGGTGCCTCGCGCTCGATGAACCCGCCGTTCGGGTGGGTCTCAGAGCGCCGGACCGCCTTCTTGATGATATTCGCGCCATGCACGATCGCCTTGCCCTTCTTGGGCAGCACGCGCAAGACCTTGCCTATCACTCCGGCCGATTCGCCTTTCGTGACGATCACCGTGTCATTCTTCTTGATTCTCGCAATGCTCATGTCATTCCTAACTCGTAACCGTTTTGACACCTCGCGGCATCATCAGCGCTACCCTGTGCGGACACTCAAAAGAGACGAGACCAAACGGTACCCTTGCACCACGACACACCCCCCTTACAGTCTGCCGGACACCCCGTGCAGACTCGATGTCAACCATCTCTTTATTTCGCATATCCGTGTTGTCAGATTTTAGTGGTTAGTCTCAGAACTAACGCCTAACTGCTGACGACTCCTTTTAGGTGTGAAATTTTCATCATATCATTTTGCCCTGACACAAGCAAACGCAAAAATCATTTTTTTTCGTTTTTTTTTACCCCCCCCCCTGACAGGGGGGGGCTGGCAGAGGAACCTATATAGTGAATTAACGTTAAACGTGTTCCATTCTTACATCCCGTTAGGGATGTGTCTCTCGGCAGAAAAACATCCTTCCCCCCATGTCCACAGGAAAAGGGGCCCCCGTCGGCGCAGGCGCGGCCGATGGGGCACGGGATGCACCTAAAAGAGACATCCCGAGGGGATGCCATGATTTTTTTTGCGTTCTCTTCTACCGAAAGAAACATCCCTAACGGGATGTTGTTGCGGTATGCTTTAAAAGTGATTTCACTATAAGACGGAGATAGGAGCCGAACGCTACAACTCCACACTCACCTTGAAGAACCGTGTCCCGCTGTTCGTGGGGCTGTGCCACAACGCGTCCGTGAGGTTGGTCTTGCCCCAGACCGTGTAGGTGCGGTCCGAACGATGAGGGGTCCAGTCGAGCGCCGTCACCTCTGTGCCGTCCGTCCTGAAATTGAAAATGCGGAATTTGCTGCCCGCGTCCGTCGGCACCAGCCCGGCGACATACGATTCCCAGACAGGATAGCCGTTTGCGCCAGTGGCGTTGGCGAGGCCCCCGTAGTCCCACAGGCCCCCCCACCCCAGGTACAGGTCCAGCCAGTCGAACGGGATGGGGACGGGGATGCCCGGCGCGGGGCGGAGCTTGTCGTACTCATACGCCCCCATGTCCACCGTGCCGTCCCGTATGCGCGGCTTGCCGTCGAGGTCAACCGTCCCGACGACAGACGGGTTCGTCCCCGCGTTGACGCACGGCGAGTCCATCCGCAGCCTGAAGTTCCCTGCCAGCGCATCCTCGAAAAGCGGGTCCGCGCTGATGTTGCCGCCACCGTTGTAGGAGCCCGTGGGCATCGGCTCCGTGCAGGAATAGAGGAACGTCGTGTTGTAATGGTTGTCCCCCTCTCCTACGGCGGTGTTCCCCCAGACGATGCAGTTGTCCAGCCTGCCCCAACATGACCCGCCGCCGTTCCCCGTGGCCGTGTTCCCCGACAACGTGCAGTTGACCAGCGTGCCGCCATACATCACGCCGCCGTGACCTGTCGCTGTGTTGCCGTACAGGAGGCAATTCGTTCCCGAGCCACTAATGATGGCTCCGCCATGGCTCGCCGTATTTCCCGACACGACACAATTGTTCAGTGTGCCGAGATATAACCCGCCGCCGATATAAGCCACGTTCCCCGACAACACGCAGTTGGCCAGCGTGCTGTTAAAAGATCCGCCGCCGCCGTAGCCCGCCACATTCCGTTCCAGCGTGCAGTCCCTCAGCGTGCCGTAAGCCGTGCCGCCGCCGGAGTATGCCATGTTGTTCGTCAGTATGCAGTTGCTCAGCGTGCCGCACACCGCCCCGCCGCCGTAGTATCTGAAAACAGTGGCGTTCGCATGGTCGGCGTTACCGTTCTGCAGGGTGAACCCCGTGAGGGCTGTATTCAGGTGCCCGTTTTCCGTGCCGAACGTCGCGCAGCGGTTTGTGCCGCCGCCGTCAATGGCGGTCACCCCCGCGCCGTTCACGCTCTGGATGATGATGGACTTGTTGTCCGTCGAGACCGGCCCGTACACGCCGTTCGTGACAATGATCACGGTATCCTTCCCCGCCCTGTCAACGGCGGGTTGAAGGTTCCTGAATGCGTTTGTCCATGTGTTCCCGATTCCCGAGTCGTCAGGCCGGTCCGCATTCACAAAGAGACAGGGAAAGGGTTTCACATAAATGCGCTCCGAGACAACGCGCGTGAAGTTCTCCGTGATGGGCTCGTCCTCCGGCGGCTCCGGGTCCTCTTCCCCGAACGTGTCAATCTCCGCGTCGCGCCACGTTGTGAACGCCGTCCCGTACGGGTTGCTTGCCGTCACGGTCATCGTCCCGTAGCCTGAGTGGGTTACCGTGTTCATGGCCCCGTAGAGACCCGCGGCAAAGTTCGAGAAGACGCAGGACACGGTCTCCCCGTTCTCGAAGCGGATTTGACCCGTCACCTGCGCCCCGTCAATGTCCGCCTCGCCCCTCAGCGACACCACGGTCAAGTATTCCTCGCTGTCTTCCGGTTGCTCGAACGCGATCCAGTCGAGGTGATACCCCCCCCAGGCGGTCTTCGCGTCCGCAAGGTACGAGATATGCGTGTCGGGCTCCCTTGTTCCGACGATCACCCACTCCCCCGCCATCGGGCTGTTAACATGGAAATCCAGCAGGATCGAGCCGTCCGGCGCGTTCGTCGGCGCGACCGTCAGCAGCGTGTTGTCCGGTTGCATCAGGCCGAGCGAGACCGCGGACACGTTCGCGCCGGAATAGACGATGGAAAGCCGGAAATCCTCCATGCCCGAGTCCACAAAGAACGGGATGTTCATAGGCTCGGTTGTTGCCATAAACCCCATGATGCCGGAGGGGTCGGTGCTACCGTCCAGCGTGATGACGCGGTCCGAGAAGATGGCGTTCGCCTCGGCGAACGCCTTTCTCACAGCTTTGGAACCCACGGGCGAGGCGAAATATTTTCCGTCCGTCACCAGCGCGACCTGCTCCAGCCTCGGGTCCACCTCCTCCCCGTACCCGAACCCGAAGACCGGGACCTGTGCCGCCTGGTACGCCGGCACCATGTCCAGCGGGTCAACCCCGGCATTGGAATACCCGTCCGACAGCAGGAACACCGCCGCCGCCCGGTTCGAGATGCCGTAGCTTTTCAGCCCGTCCAGTGCCGTCTGCATCGCGTCGCCGATCGCCGTGTTACCCCCTGTCGTGATACTCGAAATCGCTGTTTTCAGTTCCGTGCGGACCGTGTCGTTCGTGACCTTCACGATGGGCGCAGCCACGGAGACCGTGTCGTCGAACGCGATGACCCCGACCGACGTGCCGACCTCGACGATGTCCATCAGGTTCTGCGCCGCCGCCTTCACGTTCGCCAGCGGTGTCCCCCCCATTGACCCCGACTGGTCCAGCACGACCTGGATCACGGGCTCATCCATCCAGATGATCTCCAGCGCCCCCCGCGCGACCGCCTGCGCCCCCGGCTTGTCCAGCTGGATCGTCGGGTTGTTCGTCCCCTGCGGTGCCACCGCCGCCAGCTCGGGGTAAAACGTCCGAGGGTAGAGCCCACCAATTCTATAAAGTAAATACACGTCGCTCCATCTCCAGAACGACGGCTCGCCGCGTGTCAGCGTTTCCCAACAACTTTCCCCATAGACGGCATGTTGCTTTGTCAGTCTTGTGTTCTCAAAGAGGCCGAAGCCTTTATAAGGGTCTCCGCCCCGATTCTTAACCGAGAGGTTGAGGTGCTCATAATGCCCCCCCACTGCCTTCCTTGAACCCGTACCCATTATCGACGGGTTCACACAATAATTGTCGGGAAGAGTATATCCGCTACTGCTTAAATATTCGTCTCCCAACGAGTAAACATAATGTACCCATTCGTGCGTCATGATATAACCTCCCTCCTCGGGGTTTTCTAAAAGAAAACCTAGTTTTGGACTACTGTTCGCAAAATAAATGACCCCGTTAGCCCCGACACTGCGTTGCGTGTATGGGTAGTCTAAGGTTCGCAACCACTTGATGTCACACTTGTCCTTCATCTTGCCGTTCGTGTATATGCGTACGGTTCGCCAACGGTGAACCCCTTCCGTTAATTCGTAAACTGCGTCCGCAGCATTACTGATTACGTTCTCCATTTTGCTTCGTTCCGCTGGATCAGGATCATATCGATAAGCAATCACTAAATCGAACGTCGGATCATCTGGTGTCGCCAGTCTTGAAAACTGCGGATGCCTTGCTTGTACCGCGAGAACCGCTAACATCATCGCTACACATAACATAACTTTCATTTTCATAACTTTCCCCTCCTAACCTTGTAACCTACTACTTCTCATCTTCTCCCTTGAACGTTTCAATCAGCATATATCCATCTCCGTAACTGACCCTAAACTTATCACCCGGGGTATAGTTCAGTGTAGTACGAAATAGTGATTGTCCCTTTGGGATCGGGATGAGTAGACATGGATACCGTATTGCATTTCGGATGTGATAGCGTGCCTCTTGCAGGTCAATCAGGGGCGTGTCTTTCTCTACTTCTAGTTCCTCTTCTGTAAACAAGGGAATCGCTCGCAAATAAGCGAGGTGCGACTTTACATATTTAGGGACGGAGGCAACCTGTACGGCACTTTGGCGGAACACCTCGATTGCCTCCGGAACTTCATCGGGTGCCCCTGCCCACTGCCATGCAGCCCAGTTATTCCAATGAGTGGAACTATTGGGGGTTGACGGAATCCAAAGTCCCTCTCTCATTGCGGTTATCGTAACAACCGGACTATTTCCCAATCGTTGCGGGCGTGTTTCACTTTGCACCAGCCTGTTAGGCAGTTGTTCATGTGCTTTACGCATAGCCCACATTTTATCAATGAGCGTTTCGCATTCCTTCCAAGCGGTTTGTTTTTTATCGTCTTCCTGAAGATGCCGTACCCCATAAAGAAGATAATCCGACCAGTGATAGTTAACAATTCTGTTCCCTTGAATGCGGTACGTTTGCAACATAAATCCGCTCGCAATACACACATCAGATACTTTTACCGAGTTGTCATTCAAGCCCTTTGTTTGTTCAATACAGGTTATTTCAAAATTGAAACCGAATGAGTCTACCTGTATCTTAGAATTGTATATAGGTTTCCTGCTAAGATCGTACACGACCTCGTTCCGTTTCTTGTCCCATACACTCACGCACCCCACGCACATCATCAGTGCAAAAACGCTCAACACCACTCCCAGCCTTGTTTTTGTCATCTTCATGTCATCACTCCTTTGTCATTCTAACCACTAACCACCCGTCACTGATCATTTCCCACATCTGAATTTTTCCGCCAGAGCCTTTCGTCACAAAAAAGAGGCGCAAACTCCAGTTCACGTCCCAAAGAAAGGCACCACCACGCGCCCGTAACAAAACATGACTTGAAGGCGCGCCTAACCGGCGCACCTACCGTGCATCGAACTTTGTTACACTTACGTGTATTCATGGGTGGTTTCTTTCTTTGAAGTTTGAATGCGCGTAAAGCGCAGACATCAAAAACTGTTCAGTGGTTCGTCTCTACATCGTCAGGGGGATACACCACGCCACCCGTGGCTGGATGCCATCCCCTTTTCTCTCCTTTTCAAAAGCATTGTCAATAACGTTACTCCATTTTTCGTTCAGTGTCAACTGTGTAAATCAAAAAAAATCTAAAAAAAAATCTGCGTCATCTGCGTGCTACATCAAACGTCGGGTCGCCCGGTGTCGCTTTTCGTGTCAATGTCGGATGTCTCGCTTGCACCTCAGTAACCATCATTAATCCAATTACACATGACATTATTCTTGCTTTCATAACATTCCTCCGTTTTTTTGCATTCTTTCTGACACTAACCACTGACCACTGCCTTTAATTTCCCCATCTTTCCCCTTTGAACGTCTCAACGAGGAAGTAAACATCATGAAAACCCTGACCTTTTAAGCTGAGCTTAACAATAACCTTATCTTGTCCAGGCTCATATTCCTTTTCCAGGAATGGGAACGGCGAGCCTTTCTCGGGAACCGGGATAAGTAAATAGGGTGCTCGAACAGCACAGGTGATGTGATAACTTCCACGCGCACAATGCGCGTTATGCTTATGATCAGGAGATTGAACGCCACATACGATGTGAAAGCCAGCCGAATCATAATCGAGGAGGAGGACGTCTTTCACCTGTTCCAATTCCTCTTCCGTAGATAAAGGTACCGCCCTTAAGTACGAAGGATAGATTCGATATCCATAGTAAGAACGATTTTCGGAATCCCACAGAATGGTGTGTTTCCGGGTTCGAGTGAGGGGATCATACGGGATAACTTTGGGTTTCCATAGTCTCCATGAAAGAGGGTTGTTCCCGGCATATTCAGGCTTATTTACTTCTGCGGCGATTGCTTGGTAGAATTCAGAGACAACGTCTGGAGATTCGTTTGCTTCTCCCGACCATCTCAGGATTTTGAGCGCCTCTCTTGGAGGGACACTTTCCGAAAAATGGTCTCCCTGACGTGTCATCCAACTGTTCCAAACATAGGTTATTGAAGTGGTCTCGATATTCGCTTCCGTTTCATTGGTAGATTGTGGTACCTTAACAGGTAAAGCCGTTGATCTGCCCATGAAAATTTGCCGTGCCTGCTCATTGTCGTATGGTTGCACTGGCAAGGATATTTTCAAGAGCCAGTCTTTCAACGGGAGTGATCTCTGATTACCTAACCCCCAATGATAATTTTTTACTGTATCATTTTCAATAATATAGTTCTGTGCGAACTCCCCAATGGAGAAGAACACTTTTTTACCCGAAGCACTTGCTTTTTTTTCTATATAAAACACATCATCTACCCATAACAAGTTTGGCAGATACGCAATACTGGGAGAAGATTCAAGGAGGCAACACACCACCTCATTGCGCTCCCAGTCATGTGCCTTATGACGATTTCCCCAAGTCTTCATCACAATTACACCTGCCGCCAACGCAACCGCTGTAATCGCACACCAGTATGCTACTTTTGCTTTCGCTCTCATCGTCCTGCTCCTTTCTTTCTTATTCAATCTGTGTACTAACCACTAATTACTAAATCACTGACCACTTCCCTCGTCTGAATTTTCCGCCAGAGCCTTTCGTCACAAAAAAGAGGCGCAAACTCCAGTTCATGTTTCGGGAAGGACACCGGCAAGCGCCCATGATAGAACATAATACCAGAGGCGCGCCTAGCGGCGCACCTTCGAGCATATCGCTCTATCATATTTTGTACTTGAAAATCTTGCCGGATTTTTCCCGAAGCTTGAATGCGCGTGAAGCACAGACATCAAAAACTGTTCAGTGGTTCGTCTCTACATCGTCAGGGTTGCCGCACCATCCACGGCACGATACATCCCCTTTTCTCTCCTTTTCAAAAGCATTGTCAATAACGTTACTCCATTTTTCGTTCAGTGTCAACTGTGTAAATCAAAAAAAATCTGCGTCATCTGCGTGCTTTCACGTGAACGCGTTCTGAAACTGTGCGGATGAAGTTCTCCTTGATTTTTACGTCTTTCGGCGGTGTCGTGTCATCGCCCTCAAAATGATGAATCTGCGCGTCGCGCCATGTGTAAAACGCCGCCCCGTCCGGGTTGCTGGCTGTAACCGTCACACGGGCATGCCCTGATTTTTTGGGGCGGTATTCTGCCCCATAAATAGCCACGTGATTTTTTGAAAATACACACGTCTC
>WRML01000010.1 GCA_009777165.1 Kiritimatiellota bacterium | reverse complement strand
ACCGCACCGTCTATTATGCGGCCATGGCCCTGCTCCGCATCCTGAACCCGCACGCGCACATCCCCGCGACGACCGCGTTCGACGCGCTGGAGCCGGGCGGACGCGACCGCATGATGTGTTGCGGCGCGAACATCTTCATGCCCAATATCACCCCCGCGAAATACCGCCGGCTGTATCAGCTCTACCCCAACAAGCCGAGCGTGGACGAAGAAGGCGAAGCCAGTTTCCGCCGCGTCTGCGAACGTCTCACCGCACTCGGCAGGACGGTCAGCTCAGAGGCTGGGCACGCAAGGTAGGGTTACAACAACGCCTTCATTATTTTTTCTGCCGTCAGCCCGGCCTCCTCCAGCAACTGCCGGGTTGTACCGTGCGGCATGAATGCGTCGGGCCAGCCGAACGTCCGCACGGGCAGGTGGATGCCGGCCCCCCCCAGGGCCTCGCGCACGGCGGAGCCGAATCCCCCCGTGACCGCGCCGTTCTCCAAGGTGATGAACATCCGGGCCCCCCCTGCCGCTTGCGCCGTGAGCAGGTCAATGTCCAGCGGCTTGATGAACCGCGCGTTCACGACCCCTGCCGGGACCCCCCTTGCCGTCAGCAACGCCGCGACCTCCCCCGCCAACGGGATCATGTCGCCAAGCGCCCACAGCCAGACCGCCCCCCTCCCTTCCGGCTCGCGAGGAGGCACGGAGTGCCGAAGCTCGCCCTCCACCTGTAGCGGCTCGCGAGGACGCTCGCCCTCCACTTGCCTCCCCCCTGTATCGCCTCCCCCCCCACTGGAGGGCGAGCGTCCTCGCGAGCCGCTACCACCACCTGCGCCTTGCCGATGGTCAGCAGGGGGGCCCCCTCGGGCGGCGGCACGTCAACGGGGGGGCCCGGCTCGCGCGGGTAGCGGATGGCGACGGGCCCCCCCTTGTGCGCCAGCGCGGTCTTCAGCATCGCGGACAGCTCGGCGTTGTCGGCGGGCTGCATCATGATGAGGTTGGGGAGGCAGCGCAGCATGGGGATGTCGTAGATGCCGTGGTGCGTGGGGCCGTCGCTCCCGACCACCCCCCCCCGGTCAATGCAGAACACCACGGGGAGGTTCTGCAGGCATACGTCGTGCATGATGCAGTCCACCGCGCGTTGCAGGAACGTGGCGTACACCGCAAGCACGGGGCGGTAGCCGCTCACGGCGAGGCCGGCGGCGAACACCACGGCGTGCGCCTCGCAGATGCCGACGTCGAAGAAGCGTTTGGGGAAACGCCGGGCGAACGGGTCGAGGCCCGTGCCAGCGCACATCGCGGCGGTGATGGCGACGATCGTGTCGTCGCGCTCCGCCAACGCGGTGAGGGTCTCGCCCATGATTTGCGAGTAGGTGGCGTGTGTGCTTGCGGGGAGGTGGGGGGGGGTGTCGAGGTCGAACGCGCCGACGCCGTGCCACTGGCTCGGGGTCCGCTCGGCGGGCTTGAATCCGCGCCCTTTCTGCGTGCCGACGTGAATCAGCACGGAGCGTTTGTCGTCGCGGGCGGAGAGGAGCGCGTTCTCCAGCGCGGTGAAGTCGTGCCCGTCAATGGGGCCGATGTAGCGGAGCCCGAACTCCTCGAAGTATGCGTTCTGCAGCCAGATGCTCTTGACGGCCTGTTCGAGGCGGTGGTAGATGCCGCGCAGGGCGGTCATGCGGAGGCGGTGCCCGGCGGCCTCGGCCGCGGCCTTGATGCGGTTGTAGCGTACGCTCGTGAGCATCCGCCCGAGACGGCGCGAGAACGCGCCGACGTTCCGGGCGATGGACATCTCGTTGTCGTTCAGGATGACGATGACTTTCCCGCCCACGTCCTCCAGGTTGTTGAGCGCTTCGAGCGAGATGCCGTTGGTGATGGAGGCGTCGCCGATGACGGCGACGACGTGTCCGCCGCACGGCTGGCGTTCGCGCCCGGCGACCATGCCGAGCGCGGCGGAGAGCGCGGTGCCGGCGTGTCCGGCGATGAACGCGTCGCACGGGCTTTCGCCGGGCTTCACGAAACCGGAGATGCCGTCCTTCAGGCGCAGCGTGTGGAAGCGGTCGCGCCGCCCGGTGAGCAGTTTCCACGTGTACGCCTGATGCCCCACGTCCCACACCACGCGGTCGTCCGGCGGCGTGAACACGCGCAACAGTGCGATGGTCAGCTCGACCGCGCCGAGGTTCGACGCCAGATGCCCGCCATTCCTGCTGACGGTCTCCAAGATGACCGTCCGTACATCCTGCGCGAGCTGCGGAAGGTCCGCCGCCGCCAACGCCCGCACATCCTGCGGCGAATTAATATTGTCCAATAAACTCATTCAAAAACACCATCATCCTGCCCGGTCCGCTGCTTCAGACTCTTCCACTCGTCCAGGTACGCCAGCAGGAACGCGCCGTCCGGACGCTGCGCGCGCTCCTCGACCAGCCTCCGCACCAGCCGCTGCTCCGCACGGTATTTCTCCGGCGTGAAAAACCCGGACACGAACGCCATGCGCAGCCAGACGAGGTACGTCGTCAGCGCGTCGTAACAATTATAGTTTACTATTTCCCGGACCCGACCGCCATACCAAAGTCCGCAGACATCCTCGCCCACGACGCTCATCTTCCCGGGGATGCCCGACAACCGCGCCAGCTCGTTCAGCGACACCGCATAATTTTTTCCGAACCCGCTGACCAGCTCCATCAGGTCAACGTCGCGGCTCTCCCACGGCTTCGCGTTTATCCGCTCGCCCATCGCCTTCAGGTCAACGCCGTGCGTGAACGCGCGTTGCAGGAGGATACGCAAATCCGCGTTGCGCGAGTTGAAGCCCACCAGTTGCGGGTTACGCGCCGCCAGCCCGTCCAGCAGGAAACGCCGCAGGATGTACGCCTCGTCCTGCGCCTGTGCGGAATCATCGGGATTCTCCGGCAACGCCTGCAGGAACAACTGCGTCTCGCCATTGCGCTGCACACGCCGGATGACCGTCGCCACCGACACCACGCGGCACAGCAGCGTCTTCAGGAACGGCATCGGGTTTTCCTCCGTCGCGCCGCCCTGCTCCCACATCACGCGCAACACCTCCGACTGCGGCACGTCATCTGGCAACCCGTACAGCAACCGCCCCGCCTGGATGTCCGGCACCCACTCGCAGTCAAACGCCCACACCTCATCCGCAACCGACTTAATCATCTCGTCCTCCTAACGCCCTGCAATCCTGTCATACAAATCCTCCGTTTTTTTTCTCACACAAAGACACAAAGGTCACAAAGGTTTTTATAAAAAATCCTGTCATCCTGTAATCCTGTCAAAAAAAACCTCCGTTTCATTTTGTCATCGAATATCGCGAATAAAACAAATAAGAAAAACATTCGCGAACATTCGCGTCATTCGATGACAAAACAAATCATCTTCCCCTCCTCACCGTTTCCTCCGCCGTCAAGACAGGTTGCTCGATTACTAGTCCGCCCTTGAACCTTGCCTCTGCACGGAATTGAAGATGCGTCACACGCTTTGAAAAATTGACCTTACGATTAATACTGAATGTGTTGGGTCGCTCCCCCCTCGTGTTACGGACTTCAAAATTATCGGTCGCCAGTTGTTCCAGCGTCCCGTCGTCCTTCTCCGCATACGTCACAAGCAGAAACAGGACTGGGTGCTCAGGATGAAAAACACGTCCGCGTATCCGTACCGATTGTATCTGCGTTCCTGCGAGAGAGATGAGGGGGGATTCTAAACTAAACGACTGGCGATCCCAGTACCAAATGTCGAGTACCGCTACCCCATTATAATTCGTTGTTCCTATGCCCAAATTTTGTTTGTCGCTGGTGCCGTATCGCCATCCTGGAATAATCTTGTCACCCCCTATCACGGACGGAAACTCCGGCAACAGATTTTTGTCCGGCGGCACCAGCGGATACGCGTTCAACGGCATGAGATCATAATCCGGCACCATCACAACGGACGGCGAACGGTACCTCGCCTGATGACGGAAATGTAACATCGTGAAAACCGCCCCCCCCGCAATTCCCAGCAGACCCAGCACCAGTAGCGTCACAATCATCCGCACGAAGCGCGGCGAGAAAATCCGCGTCTCCCGCTTGACCTGTTGCGCATGCTGGTGCTCCGCCAGCGGCTTCGCGAACGACAGACGCTCTCGCAACGCCGGGACACTCTGCGCCGCCTCCTGCCGCTCCAGCCACGGCTCGACCTCGAACCCCGCGTTGCGGAGCGACGCGACATAGCTCTCGTGGTCAAACGGCAGACTCCGGAAAATCACCGTCCGCGCACGGTCATCGTAGATGCAGTACGTCGAACGCCCCTCCTGCGAGCGCGGATACCCGATGCTCCCGGGATTGACGATATACCGCTTGCCCTGCTCCAGCGTGAAATCGCCAGCCGGCAACGCATGAGGCGTCCCGCTCTTGCCGACGACATGAATGCCCTGGCAATGCGTATGCCCGACGAACAGCAACTGCTCCGCCACCGCCCGCCACGACGGCACCGCCTCCTCCGCATCGAGGATATAATGGTACGCCGCCGGCGCGGAGAAATCGCCGTGCGCACAACGGAACCCCGGCGCATTCAGCACCAGCGGCAACTGCGCCAGCCAGCGCAGACCCGCCTCCGACACCTGCCCTCGGTGACGCTCCACCGCCTGCCGCGCGCGCGACGTGAACACCTGCGGATCCATCTTCCCGCAGACCGCCGCATCATGATTCCCCATCAGCACCGCAAACGCCTTGCGGTGGACCGACTCCAACACCTCCACCGGCTCCGCGCCATACCCCACGACATCGCCCAGGCAGACGATCCGGTCCACCCTCATATCCGCGATATCCGCCAGCGCGGTCTTCCACGCCCCCAGGTTCGCGTGAATATCGGATACGATTGCGTAACGCATAGAAAGAAGTAGAGAAGTAGAAAAGTTGAGAAGTTGAGGAATAGAAAAATAAAAAAGTTAAGAAGTTGAGAAATTCAGAAACTGAAAAATCTAAAAGTCGAGGCGTTCTCCATTTCTAAACTTCTCTACTTCTCGATTTCTCAACTTTTCAACTTTTCTATTCCTCAACTTCTCAACTTTTTAACTTCTCAATTTCTCAACTTAATCTTAATCCGTTAGCCTGCGACGATCGCCGCGCTCGGGCACTCGCCCGCGCACGCTCCGCAATCAACGCACTTATCCGCGTCAATCGTGTAGCAGGGGGCCCCCTCGCTGATCGCCTCGGTCGGGCAAGCCTCCTTGCACAACCCGCACGCCACGCACTTGTCTGTAATCTGATATGCCATAATTCTCTCCAGTGATGTCCAAAAGAAAATATTACCTTAACCCCCACGTCAAAAGCAACAGAAAAAATGCAACACTAAAAAATACGAAAAAATACGAAAAAACGGGTCCGTGTAGAATTTACCCTTCTGTCCTCGCACAAGGGGGACTGTCGCGTGACCGGCGACCGGGCGGACACACGGGTCCGCCCCTACGATCGTCCCCGCGCGGGGGCGAGCCCCCGCGACGGAAAGCGGCGGCGAACCGCCGCACTCCAGAGGACTACAAAAATTCCCCGTACGTAAGGGGGATTGCCGTACTCCAAAGGGACACAAGAGCATTTCCCCAGCACCCTACCCGGGCATTTTCTGTGCGGGGTTGAGGAGGTTTCCGTGGGAGTCGAGCGCGATGCCTTCGGAGCGCAGGTACGCGATTTTACGCGCGATGGCGGGCCCGTCCCGGTGGCCACTGAATCCGCCGATGCTGCCGTCGGATGCCAGCACGCGGTGGCAGGGGACATCCGGCGCGAACGGGTTATGCCGCAACGCCCCCCCGACCGCCTGTGCCGACGCGCACCCGATGCGACGCGCAAGCGCCCCATACGTCGTGACCTTCCCTCTTGGGACATCAAGGAGCGCGTCGTAAACCTTTCGGCGGAACGCCGAGAGGTTCGGGTCGCGCCTGACGTGTTCACGGATGGATGTGGGCGTTTTCATCATGAGGTCTCCTTTCGTAATAGGAATACAGTATCCTATTCCCCCTCCCCCCTTCAAGACATTTCGTCGGGAAACCCGATCGTTTGGGATTGGGTTTCTCAATCGTGTCGCCACCATTCGATTTTGTGTTTTTTGAGCGGGTGAAAGTTTTTTTAAAAAAGATGAATTTTTGACTTGTGAACGTCATCCCGACCATGATATGATACAAAAACTTTGGCAAAGTGTTTTTTGTGGTAATATAATGAAGGATAGTGTTGTTATGAGTGGTTGGAATGGCTTTTTGAAAGGCTGTTGGTGGTGCTGCACCGTAGGGGTGCTGTGGTGTGGTCTTCTTTTTTCCGGCGGGTGCGGGTGCAGGAAGAAGCCGGAGGTCTACACGTATCGCGCGAATGACCCGGCCTATTTTGAGGAACTGATGCAGGAGCGTCAGAAGCAGGTGAAGGCGGAGCGGGCTTGGTGGGAGACCTCAATGCAGATGACACAGCTCGTGGAGCTCGTGAGGGAGGCATACCCGCAGGGTCTCGACGAGGATGCGTTGCTGGAGGTGCTGGCGGCGAATGAGGAGTGGACGCGGCTGGCGGCGCTTGAGCAGGAGCAGAAGGAGTTTGCCCAAAAGGTTCGGGACGGGAGTTATGCCCTGGTCCAGGCACGGATGATGGAGGAGCAACAGGCCTTGGCAGCCGTGAAAGCCGGGAAGGCGAAGGCGCTGGACTCGCCTCGGGAGATGATCGTGAGGACGCCGGAGGCGCTGAGGAAGAAGGAGTGACGGATTTCGGGATGCGCGGGCGGGTGGTCCGCCGGTGCATAATAGAGGAAAGAATCTCAACGTGAGAAAAAGTCGTAATGACAGGAGAAAAAAGATGAGTGCTACAGGTATGAAGGCAATAATTAAGAGGTGGACGGTTCCGCTGCTGGCGTGCGGGATGGTGTTGGGTGCGTCCACGGCCCGGGCGCAGACGCCTGGGGATGTGATCGGTTTCAGCGTGGTGTCGCCCACGGTGAATGGGCAGACGTTCTTGGCCGCGGGTGACACGGTTCAGTTTCGCGTGCGCCTGGCGGGGCCGTTTGTGGTGGATCAGTATGTCCCGAACCCCATTCCCACGCGCCCGTCGCTCAAGATGCGGGTCGGCACGAGCGGCGCCGCCGCATACGCGGAGTTAAAGACGTGGGACTACATCGACCATACTGGTCCGCTCAGCCACTTGGCGCGCACAGACTTGTATTTCGAGTACACGGTGCGGCCGGGCGACATGGCGACCCCGCTGTTGATTGACGGCAACGCGGTCACCCCGTTTACGGTCCTGGGGGGGGATTACCTGATTTATCATGTGACGACATTGGTTGGTGTGCAGTGGCGCGTGGACACGGCGAAGTATGATCAGCCGATGGGTGCGAATGACTCCGGTGAATTCATCAGCCAGTGGGACTATAACATGGTCTCGCTGGGTCTCAAAATTACGACGCTGGACTGGGTCGCGCTGAACTGCCCGACCAGCATCGAGGCATCGGAGAATAAGACGTGCCGTATCGGGATGGGGGCCGCGCTGACGAATGAGGCGGTCGTCCTCAAGGTCTGGACGCCGGATACGACGTATCTCGAAATCATCGGGACGGGGATTGACGGCGCGGCGAACGTGACGATCCCGGCCGGGGCGACGTACATTGACTTCCCCATCCGCGGGGTGTCGGATACGCCGCTGGGTAATCCGGCGCGGATTTTCGCGCAGCGGCAGTCGGACTTCCTGCAGAACCCTGTGCCGTTTGCGGGCGAGTCGGGGATCACCAACGCCATCAAGCATCTGATCGCGGTGACGCCGCCGCCGAACCCGACGGCGAAGATCATCTTCCCGCAGAATCTGATGAGCACGCTCGAAATCAACGAGACGGTCACGCCGAACGCGGGGCAGTTTAAAATTGCGCTTTCGGAGGCCTCTCTGAATGACGTGTGGGTGCAGGTAGATGTGCAGAACATCGCGGGTGAGAATAACATCTCGCTGGCGCCGCCTGTCGGGGGGTATCGGGTTCTCGCAGGCCAGCTCGAGTCGGCGGCGGTCTATTACTTCAACCCCTTGGACGGCACGCCGAGCAGCGAGGCCATCGGCGCGTACCTGATCCCGACGGTGACGAACACTGCGTATTATACTGAATCCACATGGGGTACGGTTTATATCAAGAACGTGTTGCCGACGATTTCGCTGACCTACCCGGGCGTCAACCCTGTCGTTGGGGCGCCGTTCACGTTCAACTGGACTATCCAGGATGTGCTGGCGGATCTTCAGGACGGGATCACCGCCATCTGGTACTTCGGGGAGGGGGCCCAAGTCACGCAGGTCTACTCGACGTCCGGGTCGGTCCCGCTGCTCAGCGGGGTGGAGACGTACACGTTCTTGAGCCCCGGGCCGAAGGCCGGGTGGGTCCGGGTGTACGACAAGGACAGCCCGGGCATCTACACGGAGGTTTCGTTCTTGGTGACCGTGGACCCGCCGACCCCGAACGAATCCGTGTCCGTTAGGATGGATAATTACCGTTATGTTGAAGGCGTGTCGGCGGATCTGTGGGTCATCCTCTCGCATCCGTGCGTGGATCCCGTGACCGTGAATTTGACGGCGGAGCTTGCGGGACTGAGCCAACTGGGTCTCACCCTGGACCTCTCGACCACCACGGTGACGATCCCGATGGGGCAGAAGACGAATATGGTGCCGGTCAACGTCACGTTCCTTGACGGCACGGCCGCCACCGCCAGCACAGGCATCACGATTACGCCGGCGATTGCGGGGACGGCGAATGCCATTGCCCAGTTCCTGGATGCCTATGAGTGGCCGGTCTACGTCACGAACGCGCCGCCGGTCATCACGAGCCCGATGTCGAGCGCGCTACCCGTGGCGCCGTACGACGCGGTTCCACAGGGGTTGCCGTTCACGTATAACGTCACGGTTAGCGATGTCCAGGCGGACCTTGACGCGGGTCTTACGGTGCGGTGGCGGTTCGGCGGGGGCACATGGACCAACGGCACAGGGTCTGCGGGGTTCTATTCGCTCACCTATTCAGTGGATGCTCCAGGCCAACAGCTGGTGGAGGTGCAGGCGATTGACAAGGACGGCGCGATCTCCAGTACGGTGTCATTCCCGATCCTGGTCGTGCCGCCGACGCCGGCTCCGTCCGTCAGAGTTGATACCTCGTCCTACACAATCGTTGAGAGTGCCGGAGCCCAGTCATTCTGGGTGCGGTTGTCGCAGCCGTTCCACCAGCCGATCGAAGTCACCCTGACGGTCACGCCGCCTACGGTTCCCCCCACTGGGCGTATCGAAGTGCCGTCCTCGATCACCATAGGTGCCGGGCTGACGGAATTTCAAGTTTGGTATACAGTCTTCGACGGTACGCCATCGAGCCTCAACACTGGTTTCGTGGTCACACCGAGCATTGCGCCAGGACAGCTTGGGGATCCTGACCTGACCTTCACGGGGATACCGTTGGCCGGTTATATCCGTGTGCAGAACGAGCCCCCGGTCATTTTATCTCCGATAGCTTGGTCCACGAATACGATCGCGACCGTGGATATCCCGTATCTCTTTTCGTATACCGTGACCGATGTCCAGGATGACCTCACTGCGGGGATCACCCTCATCTGGAATTGGGGCGACGGGACACCCGTCTCAACCATGACGACGTACACAGGAATAGGGACGATTTCCCACACCTTTACGGAGGCGGCGGAACAGCGGACGGTCACCTTGCAGGCGACCGATAAGGACAACGGCATCACGCAGATTACCTTTTACGTCATCGTGAAGGACTCGCAGAAGGTTTTGGTGGTGCCCATCGGGCCGAACAATGCGGACTACCACGGGATGCCCGGTACCGGTACCGGGACGGTCACCTCGCCAAGCACGACTATGGTGACCACGACGGGGTCGTTCGCGGGCCAGGACTTGGTGTATACCTTCTATTTTGGGACCGCGCTCCCGACCGCCCGTTTTGACGCGAACCCCGACCTGCTGGGTGCGGACAGGCCGACAGACAACAAGAAGAGCTACTTCTTCGTGTGGGACGGCCCGACGGATGTGTTCGTTGATCCGGCCGACGCGACCGTCCCGTTGTCGGCGGGCGTCAACTCGGGCCTCACCGTCATCAAACTGGCAGGGAGTGGCAGCGGGCAGACCGAGGCGATTAAGATTAAGGCGATTTTCAGCCTTGAGTGCTTCGCCACAGGGACGAGCTGGATTGGCGATGGTTGCGGTGACATCAACCAGGATGGGGTCCCGGACTGGGCGGTCGGGCGTTATTTCCTGGATCTGGATGGCAACGGCGGGGGTGGCGATACCCTTGACCCGATCTGGTTCCGCGACTTGAGAGGGTACAATGATGACGGGGACTACTATCCTGCAAACCCGGGTGGCGTCGGTGGCGTTTATGATTTCCGCCCAATCCCGCCCGGGGCGGCGTTCAATGCACGCCTCGAGATCCGTGGGGAGGACGATCATCTGGGAGACCAGTTCAATGCCTTAGGCGGGGTGTATAACGATGACCCCGGCACGGATCCGACCCTGGAAGATACCGATGGCGATGGATTTCCCGATGGATGGGAATATTGGTTCTGGGTTCAGGCGTATAATCGAGGGATGGAAGGGGGGAGGAGCGGCTGGCGTTACAACCCGCTGAATCCCGCGCAGGGGATTTACATCGCGCCGCGAGAAATTGTAGAAGCATTCAACCCGACGATACCACGGACATCGGCGAACATTGACAAAGAGTGGATGGAGGACTTCGATAATGACGGCTTGCTCGACCTCGAAGAGCTGGTCCTCGGGACGGATCCGACGAATTGGGACACGGATGGCGATGGCATGGCAGACGGATGGGAAGTACTGATGGGACTGAATCCGTGCGACGCGAACGACGGTCTGGATTGGACGCGGAACAACCCGGACGGCGATTACTTCGCGATTGCCGCGGTCCCGCGTGTGATGCTGACGATGGTCGTGACCAATGAGGTTGTGGGGATAGACGAGGTGTCGCTGACGACGGTCACGAACCGTTATCTGGCGCGCGTCGAGGGCGGCGCGGCGGTGCCGGGGACGTTCACGACGTGTTACCGTTACGGGAATGACCGTGCGCCGTGGGCGGTCGGCCGTCCGCTGACGGAGGATCCTAACTGGCTCGCCGCCGATGTGTCTGAATATTCGTTCGAGCAGATGGACGTGCTGATCATGCACTTCCAGGTGCGCGACGAGTTCGGGTTTGATCCGCGCACCGCCTGGTGCAGGGCAGTCCCCCGCTTCGGGCGGGCACGCACGTATGCGGCTGACGACCCCCGCGCATGGGACGCACAGACGCGCCTGCAGGCGTTGGCGGTGGCGCACAACATCAACCGCTGGGGGCCCTGGGTGATCAGCGACGCGCCGTACACACGCGCATTCACGTCGGTGGACGAGTACCTGCTGATGAGATTCATGTACGAGCTTGGGCTGGAAGGTACGGGTGTGGACGTGCTTGAGGATATTTACGATGATCAAGGCAACGTCATCGGCGAGAGAATCCGGGGGATGCGCTCGCGCGGCGGGAACGACTGGTTCCGGTACAGCACGCACCCGAGGACCCCGGACACGAGTGCCACGCCGCAGAATACTGCACGCGTGCCGGACGGGTGGAAGCTCTATGTGGCGACAGCCCCGGGTACAACCGCCTTTGTCCACTCGCCGTGGGATAACCTTGACGGTTCCCTGGTGGATGCCGATGGCGACAGGCTTGTCCTCCAGCGGGAGTTCTGGGGGACGGACTCGCTTTCGTTCTATTCGAACCCGCAGCAGTATTTGGCGACGATTCCTTACTTCGGCGGGGAGATTGCTCCGGAACAGGTCGCGGCAGCGGTCATTGAGTTCCGTACGGGGGTCACGAACAACATCAGCGTGCTCAACCGCGGCAGGTACACGGCATCCATGGTGGGAGTCGTGACAATCGCGCGGCCGGACGGTCATCAGGACAACAACTGGATCAACAAGTTCTGGCCGACGGACCCGTGGCATGGGGACACGGATCGCGATGGGTTGCGCGACGACCAGGAGGGGCAGTATTTCATTTACGGGCAACCTGTGGACGACGGCAGTACCTGCATTGCAGGCGGCGGGCTGAACCCGTGCTCGTGGGATACGGACGGCGACAGTTTGCCAGATGCGTGGGAGGTCTGTTTCGCGGGGAGCGGGGCGGTAGTCCCGGCGCTCACGCCGGTCCAGCACGGGTTGACATCGGTACTCTGGCCACAACCGGATTCGCAAAACTTGTCGATCGTCAACGGTCAGGACGGTACGGTCCAGGATGCGGGATTCGATTGGGATCATGATGGGCTTGTCAACTATGAGGAATACATGACCCAAGCGATCCGCGGCTTCCGTTACGATGTCCCTGATGTGGGGGTTGCTGCCGATGACCCGACGAACATCCTGTTCTCGGGACAGCGCGGATTGCCGATGGACATGAGCTTTGACATTGCCGATCTCTTCACCCAGGTCACCTACGTGTGGGATCGGAGCGGCTGGTTCATGCTGCCGCCTGAGCAGACGTTGTATGCCGACGTCATCTATCCTAATCCGCCAGTGACACCGTTCCGCTATGCGTCAACAGACCCGAGTCTTGCGGACACCACGAACGATGGTATGGATGATTACTATAAGCTGTATCACGGACTGAACCCGCTGCTGGGCAACCCGAGTGTGGGTGGGTTGGCGGCTGACCGTGTTGCCTGGGCCTACCGGACAACGCCGATCTTGTGGAACGCCAACTGGTGGACGACGACGTATGGCTTGTCGTATAACTTCGTGCAGTTCCCGTGGTTGAACGGGATGCCGAATGTCGACCCGGATGCGGACGGTTTGCTGAACATGGAGGAGCGGTTGCTGGCGAATGCGTCTGCGCCGGACAATCCCAACTCCGACCCGAGCCCGTTGTGGATGACAGACCCGTCGAACCCGGAGAGTGTCACCGCGCGGTTCTACCGCACGAGGGGTACTGGGGCGTATCCCGCCATGGGGACGTGGTGGCCGATGGGGATGTTCATGTACAGTTTCGAGATGAACGAGGGTTATGACACGGATAATGACGGGATTTCCGACAAGGACGAGCTGATCGGCAACCGGAATGCGATGTCCGACCCGCGTGACTCGGAAAGCCCGTACCACCGTCAGGCGATATGGTTCAGCGGCACGAACTCGGCGGTGGCGACACCCGTCTTGTACAGCAACACCGGGCCCTTTGGTGGCGCGAATATGTATGATCCGGAGATTATCCATTCCTTCCGCAGCTTCACGGTTGAACTGTGGGTGCGTCCGGAACGGGTTGACCGCGACCAGGTGCTGATCGAGCGTGTGTTCAACTATGGGGTGTCCGACCTCGGCGCGTTGCCGGGGGCTGGGCAGCGGCGTAACTTCTTGATCGGTATCGCGGCGGATGGCCGTGCGTATGCCGGGTATGACGGTGCCGGTAGCCATGAGGAGCACACGGATGCAGTGCGCCTGTTCGGCCAACAGATCTTGGTCAACAAATGGACGCATCTGGCGGCGCGGATGGACGGACGTGAGCAGAAATTCACGCTGTTCGTGAACGGTGTCGCGCAGGATACGATGGATACGGCGCTGCCGCCTGCGAATGGATTCTTCCTGCTTCCGGACTACACGTTCGAGAATGAAGGGGTGCCGGATACTTTCTCGTCCATCAGTGGCGCATTGGTGCTGGGTGCGGAAAACAACGTGTCGACCGGGATTTCGATTGGGCAAAATTATTATCCGGGGGTCACGGCGGAAATCGAGATGGTGTGGGATTCGACATGGTCGCAGTACAACAAGTTCTACCAAGGCTGGATGGCAGAAGTTCGCGTGTGGGATGGCGCGAGGAGCAATGTCGAGATCAACAACGACTTCAACCGCCGCCTCTCGTATGACGACCTGATGGCGAACCGCACACTGGTTCAGAACGAAATCTTGAACGGCGCGTCGCGGGTTGCGACGGCCCCTGTGCCGCTATCGCCCCTGCTGCGGAACTACTACACGTTTAACTCGTTGTTCAGTGCGCTGAGTCCGGATCATGTCGCGGTGGTGCCGCGCGGGTTCAACGCGCCGGCGGCGACGATCGCCCGCCCGGCGGATGCGAACGTCAGGTGGTGGCAGAATACGGAGATGACCAGCACGGTCTATTCGGACAAGCAGTACCTCCCGTGGATTCAGAATGTGGTGGCGCATCTGCCGTTGTACACGTACACGACGGATACGAACGGATTCCTCCTCGCCTTCGGCACGAATAATATCGTGGCGGACTCGTACTACTGGCGCGGGGATGCGATGGGAACTGAGCCAGTACAGAACATGTTCCCCAACCGCAATAACCCGTATGGCTTTGCCTTCAGTGGCTCGGCATACGCATGGTCCGTGCACCTCTCGGCGGATATGCTGCCCATCGGCGGTACCTGGGCGAAGCAGTGCATTGACCTCTGGGACGGCCAGGGACCGACCGGGACGTGGCTGGAAAGTATGGATATCACCGATGACGGCCTGCCACAGTGGTGGCTGGACTTGAACTATGGCAGTGGGGCCCCCGGTACCGGATGGAACGACCTCTATACGGGGCTCAACCCATTCTATCAGGACTTGGAAATGACGAATGGTGAGGTGTATCAGCGTGATCAGGCCAAGGGGCAACAGCCGGATGCCATCACGTATGATGACTACAACCCGAACTACGCCCAAACCGCAGACAGCGATGGCGATGGATTGCCCGATTGGTGGGAAAAAATGTACGGGTTGGATCCGATGGACCCGACGGGTGACAACGGTGCAGGCGGCGACCCGGATATGGACGGTCTCTCCAACTATGCGGAGTACCTGATCTCAGAGGTCTACGGGTTCCGTCTCTCGAGCCCGCGCAAGTTCAAGACGATCGCGTCGCAGGTGTTCTCGGATTACTATGTGATGCTGAGCAAGGTACCTCTCGGGTTCATGTTCTCGGACCATGACTTCATCGAGGATTGGTGGGAGGATCAGTATGCCCCGACGCACGCAAACCGCTTCGTCTATGACCCGCATGTTGATTATGACAGCGACGGGTGGTCGAACTGGGCTGAAGCGCGCTACAGCCTCGCGGTGAGGTCGGTGCGTCCGGATCGGCAGATGAGCATGATGGCGAATGGGGTGGTCAACTATGAGTTGCCAATCCCGATTGTCAAGACGTACCTGACGTACAAGGGTATCCAATCCATCGGGAATGTGGCAATCCATGCCTACTCCGACCCGGAGATGAACGGCCAACCGGATGCGACATGGAGTTTGGCGTTCGGCGGTGGGATCACGCCCATGGAGTTGCCGATCGGCTTCTTTGACGCGCGGGTGATTTCCACGCACCTGTCTCCAGGCTCAGTTGTCCCTGGAACGATCGGGTTCCGGTTCACGGATATGTGGACTGGGTTGTCGGCACAGTCAGGGTTTGACATGAACGGCAAGATTTACTCGATGCCGATGGGCGGGTACTCATACGATATTGGCGAGATCGACTATATCACGGGTGAAATCTCCGTTGATATGAGTGACTATCAGAACTCGGTCATTATCCTTGATCAGGCGGGGTATCTGAATGGCGACCCCAACAGCTTCATCCGCTGCGACGACGCATACGTGGAGATCCTGTACTCGGTCAGCCTGCCGAACAATTGGCCGCAGACCCTCTATCTGGGCCGTGCGGATATGGGCTACCTGCGTGAAGGCACGAACTACTTCGTGGCGTTCATGGACTTGGACAACAATAACAGCTGGGACCCGGGCGAGCCGATGGGCATCTCCACGCCGTTCGGAACGGATATCGGCTGGGATGTCAACTCGGTGAAATTCGAGTTGACGGACTACACGCCGGGTTACCTGCGGATGTCGTTTGATGGGACGCGTACCGAGGACGTGATCTTCGGCGACGGCGGCACCACGGGCGGCGGCGGTCAGCAAGGCGGGCCACAGTCGGCACATATCCGTGTCCAAAGATGGAGGCTCGGGCAGAGTGGGGCATATCAGGGGACGGTGTTTGACAAGGTGGTGACCGGGCGCAACTACATCCACGAGGGTGACTTCTTAACCAGCCCGTCTGCAGGTGGCTTCGCGTTGGATTGGGGCTGGGACAACTATAATCAGGGGCCAGAGGTCTCGACGGTCTATCGGGTCTTCTTGGGTGAAGGGTCAATGGATACGAATGGCATCCCGCCAATCGCGACGTTCACGAATAATTACTTCACGGCGATCCCTGCCAAAGCGGTGCCGACATTGCCGATGCACGGTTCCTATGTCTACTCGGCCCGCCCGACGTTCAGGTGGTCCATGCCAGACGATTACACCGCGTTCGCAATCGAGTTCCGAAAGAGCACCTCAACGGGCACTCTGTTGTACCCGATTGTGGCACGTCAGGTGCCGCCGCGTGACCCGATTACGGGCGATTACGTCTGGGAAGCCCCGTTCTATATCGGGGACAAGGATGTTGTGAACAACGGCATCTACTACTGGCGCGTCGCGGGGCTAAACTCGAAGTATACGGCGCCAACAACACAGTCTTGGTCGCAGCCGCAGATGTTCCGTTGGGACGTGAACCAGCCGATGCAGTCGTCGGGCTACGGGCAAATCAACGCGACCGTCAAATACTTCGGGCCAGCGGTTAACCTGGCAGACAAGGTCATCCTGCAGGCGTTCGACAACCGTGGGTTCACGGGCGACCCTGCCGCGCAGTTCGTGTTCGAGGCCGGGACGGCGCAATTGGCGCTGGTCACCGACCTCTCCAACACGACGACCAACGCTTACCTGAGAGGGCTGGCGCCGGGGACGTATTACCTGAGAGCGTTCATTGACTCCAATAACAATGGTGTCCGTGACATCTGGGAATCGTGGGGCTATGCCAACTACTACGGCGAGCAACGCGCCATGTACAACGCACGCCCGGTGAAGGTGGACTTCTCCACACTGATCCCTGCGGTACAGATCTTCATCGAGGATTGCGACGTGGACCAGGACTGGTTCCCAGATGCCTGGGAATATGAGCAGCATTCGGGGGCATATCCGACCTTCTTGCAACAGATTGGCCCGCAAGCGAGCTGGCTATTTGGGCATGCGGAGATTAACCCTGACCTCGACTACTCGGTCGGGTGGGGGGGCATCCCGTGGCTCTTAGGCCCAATCACATCAGGCCAGACCTTGTCGGATATCATTGCGATGTTGTCAGACACAACAACCTATCCGCTGGCGGGCGACGGTTTCACGCTTCAGCAGAAGGTGGAGATGGGGCTGATGCCGAGTGACAAGCTCGCCCTGCGCATCACCCAGAGCCCCCTCATTGACCCTGCTACCGCCAAAGTGGCATGGGAGATGAGCATCACCAAGGACTCGAGTGCCAACACGGATATTCGCGACCTCATGGGAACCTCGACGACATACGTCTACGAGCTGATGTACTCGCCAACACTGGACAACCCGACGACATGGAAGGTGGTTGACGGGGCAGGTGGGCAATTCGACCTTGATGATGGCGTGACGCCGTCAATCCCGATCTCCGTTGACAATCCGGCGCTCAAAGGCATTGACCTGCAACGCGGTTTCTTCAAGATCAGTGTCAAACGGAAATAGTGTGATAGGACACAAGCCCTTGTCGGTGGCACCCCCGCCTACAAGGGCTTTTTTATTGTAGGGCGTGTTGATACAAAAGGCTGAAAGCCCTCGTGCCTGTTTCGAGAAGGCGTAACCTCTGGCGTGCGGTGGTTTTTCGTCGCGGGGGCTCGCCCCCGTGCGGGGACGGTTGTAGGGGGGGCGCGTGTCTGTGCCCGAGTGCTGGTGCGTGGAGCGAGCCCCACGCATGAAAGCGGCGGCGAGCCGCCGCACTCCAGAGGACCGCATCGGGACGCAAAAAAATCCTTGTCATTGGAACGTTCGAGAGCTTCGCCCTATTTCGGCTACACCTTTATAGCGAATTCACTATAAGTCCCGCAGGGACGGCACTTCCCGGCAAACCCCCGGCGGAATACCGCCACCCCCTTTCAAAAGGGGGTTAACGTGCCGTCCCTGCGGGACTTGGTTCGGAGGCTTCCCTGCCGTAGGCTAAAGCCTATGGTTAATAAAATAGCGTCCCA
>WRML01000009.1 GCA_009777165.1 Kiritimatiellota bacterium | reverse complement strand
CGCCGCCTTGATGCCGGTGAGGGAGGTCTCGACGCTCTTCATGCCGGTGACTTCCCAAAAAAACCCGGTACTCCCGTCATTGCGAGGGAATTTCGTGTACTTCCACGAAATCCTCAACCACATGGGCGAACTGCTCATCGCCCAGAACCGCTTGGTGACGTTTCCGAGCAGTTGGTTGTCCTTGAGAATGCTGAAGAGGGTCGTCTTGGTATCGCTCGTCGCGTCCTTGCCCTTGGCGTTCTTGTATCGGAACGCGGTGCGCTCCTCCACATAGTACACCTTGTCGGTGTTGTTGACGAAGGCGAGGAATGCGCCGAACGCCTTCTGTTTCCCGAACTCCTCGGGAATCTGCGTCGGGTCCCACTTGCCGCACTTGTCCTTAATGGCGCGGAGAAGCTCGACACGCTTGTCGCACATCGGGCAGGTGCCCTCCACCTGTGCCCCGACCGACTGGGGGCACGCGAAGGTGCGCCGCCCCTTGTCGGTATTGGCGTAGGCGTGGGTGACAAAGTAATCAAGTTGCCAATGGCCTTTACCGAGATAGTCCAGCTCGGTGTAGGCTGGCGGCAGCATTTTAAGGCTTTGCTCATCCACCCCAAACGGCAGGACAAGCATCTCGCAAATTGCCTTCTCCTCCGACTGATGCTGCTTGAAGAAGGTCGCCGGCTCAAACGGCACGACACCTTCCGGCAGCCTCGTGTAGTTATGCCCGCCGCCGGACGGGATGGACTGGGCGATCTGCTCTTCCGTGGGCGTATTGTCCGGCTCCACATAATTCATGGTCTTGAGACTCATAGTTCTGTTCCTTTCAGTTCTTTCGTACTTTCGCACTTTCTCGTGTTGCCTTCCCACACGGGTCGGCAGGAATAAGAACGGTGCCATCCCTGTCGGTTGGCACCGTTCCTAAAATAAATCCCGGCACACCCGCACCGTCCTCTTTTTTTACCACAACTAAGGAGAATCATGTGGCGCGGGGTGGCGGGGAAAACGTTTACGCTTGGGCAAGCGCCAGCTTGGTGTCCTTATTGAGGATTGCCAACGCGGCGTAGTGCACGGTGTTGGCGAACTTGAGGACATTCTCGGCGAGATTGATCGCCTGCTGCGCGGCCCACTTCTTAAACTGGGCCGCGTCGCGGGCCTCGCTCGCCTTGACATACTCGGGGCGGGTTTTCACCCACGCCTCAGCCATGGACTCCGTAATTTTGCCGAGCCCCAGTTCGGCTTCCGCACGCCCTGTCCTGGCTTCGAGCGTCAACGAAAACTTGATGCTCTGGAACGCGGCGTCAGCGGCGTTCTCCTCGCTCAGCGCGGCCATCAATTCTTCCGAACGCGTCGCCACGTCCGCCTGCGCCGCCCCGATACCCTTGATGGTCTGTGTCAGCAGCTGCTCCGGCTGCAACGTCAAATCCAACATATCCTACTCCTTTTCTTTTTTTCTTACCCGATAATGGAGCGGGGGGCGGGATTCGCACCCGCTACAACACTGACCTAATGTGTCCCCGCAAAAACCGGCAGGCGGGGTAATCGACCTCAAGGTAATCGGAGAAACGATCCGAGCCTCTGGGCCGTCACCTGCCGGCATCAATGATAACGGTGTTACTTGCCCCGCTTTACACCGAAGGAAAATTCGGCGCAATCTTTCACGAGCCCGGGGAAGCCGCTGTCATAGTAATGGCTGTCCTCAAAGATGCTGAGGCCAAACAGGTCCATCCCGCGGGTTGTGCCGCACTTCGGCGACAACAGCCTGCCGGCGTATGTGCCGAGCAGGAAGCGGCGGACGCCCTCGGCGTCGTCGCCGTCCGCCTTAATCTTGCGCAGCGCGTCTGCAATCTCACCCCACGCCGTCTCCGGCGCGGTCTTGTGGGCGTTGGAGAGGGCGTCACGGAGGGAGAGGTAGGAGGCTTTGTCGGAGTCGTCCGCGTTCGGCGGCTGCCACGCATCCCTGTCGTCGAGCGGCATTGCCGCCACCTTCTCCAAGTTGGTGAGGGCGAGGCGTGCGGAGCCGTTCGAGCCGTAGGCGATACGCTCGATGAGGTCGGGGTTGTTTGCGATGCCGAAACCCTCCGCCATGTCCACCTTGTTGAGCAGGCCGCAGAGCTCGTCAACCGACAACGGCTTCAACTCGAAGTGGCGGGCGCGGCCGGAGGCGATGATGCGTTTGATTTTCTCCGGCTCGGTGGTCGTGAAGATGACGCAGCTTCCCGGGGGAATTTGCTTTTCGAGCGGCATCAGCAGGCACTCCTGCGCCTCCGCGGTCATCTTGTGCGCCTCCTCGATGATGAATGCCTTGCCCCTGCCGCTCAGCGTCCTGTAGGGGAGGATTTCGGCGGCGAACCGCCGCCCGAAGTCCACGCCGTTGGTGTGCGCCGAGTTGAACACCTCAACCTCGCAGTCGAGGATGTCGGCGAGGATTTTCGCCATCGCCGACTTGCCGATGCCGTATTGCCCGGTAAGGGCGTAGCACTGCGAGACCTCCTCGCCCTTAACCAGTTTGCGCCTGATGTCCCGCATCTGCGCCACAACGTCGGTCTGCCCGAAGATGTCGGCGAGTTCTTTCGGGACGTGGTTCTCATACAAGTTCATTCCGTTCTCCTTTTCATTTTTTCATTTCTTTATGACTCACACAAAGGCACAAGGGATAGTGATTAGTGGTTAGTGATTAGTGGTTAGTGGGAAGTTGCCGAGACGGGTCGAGACGAGTCGATCCGAATCGACCCAGAGCAATGACTAACCACTAACCACTATCCTTTGCGTCTTTGCGTGAAAACCCTCCTTGTTGCTAAAACAACTCCGTCTGACCCGTCGGTTTAAGGTCGATTGAGCCGTATGCCGACTCGTCAACGTCATCCCGTGCGGTGTCGTCCATTAGACGGGAGTACGTCCAAAGGTTCGTCACCTTCGTGTGCTGCCCGTCTTTGCGCAAGGCGGTTATCCGTTGGGCAAGGCGCGGCGGCACGGCGACGCACTGTATTTCCCTCACATCCATCCGCACACCGTTCACGACGAAGCCGACGTGGTTCTTGTCGCACTTGAACGTGCGGGCGAAGCGTTCGAGCGGCAGACCGGAGAGGTCAACCTTACGGCGCAGGGCATTGGCGATGTTCACCAGCACGTCCACCGGCTGAACGGAGGCATGGTTCTGTTTGAACATGGCGCCCGCGCATTTCATCTTGCCGGAGGCTGTGACCGCGACATAGTTGTTCACATTGTGCTGATAGGCGGCGACATACTTGTCGATCTCCATGATGAGGCCCGAGCGGTACTCGAACGCCGACAGGAGGGTACGCACCCGCTCCTCATACGACGGCGATTTGAGCGTGAACATGATGCCGTCGGTGTTGGACTGCACCAGATTGATGTACGGCTCAAGGCGCTCCAGCAGATGCACAAAAAGCATCTGCCCGACGACGCACACGCTGATGGCTTCACGGGGCGAGTAGAGGTCGGCAAACGCGCCGCCCATGGCGCCGTATGTCGAGACAAGCACCTTTTTGCGGGATTTCTCCTTCGGGTTCTTCTCGCGCTTGAACACGATGCGCTGCGCGATGAGCGACCAGAGCATGTCAGGGTCGGGGACAGCCCTGCTCACCAGATTATAGACCGCCATGATGTACGGGTACAGGGAGGCGGCGTCAACGTTCCAGATGTCGCCCTCGACAAACATCCGCTCGGCGGAATGGATGCCGCCGATGCCGAGGATGTGTTTCAGGCCGCAGATTTCGGTTGTGAGCTTCACACCCTCCTTTTTCATCCGCCCATCCTTCACCACATCCTCGAACAGGTTCCCGCACGGCTGGTTGAAGAACGCGACCACATCCGGGTTCTTGGGCATGCAGAGGTGGGGGACGGTCGGCTTCTGCCGCTCCCAGTCGCCGGGGTCCCGCTTCTCGGCGCGAAGCCAGATGCTCCCGAGTTTCTGGTCGGTCATGGACCAGTCCATGCGGGGCGCGAGAGGATCGGCGTTGTTCTCCTCGATGAGCAGCGCCTTTGACGGGATGTTGCCCTGCGGGTCGGTCACGACGGCAAGGGCGGTCGCCGTCACGTCGTACCGGCAATAATGGATAATCTGGTTCTTCTCGTCCTCCGTCAGGTCGGTCTTCTTAAAGTCCACGGGCGACGTGCAGACGGGTATGCCGTTCCGCCGCTCCCACTCCTTCAGGGAGATGGCGGGAACGATTTCCCCGCCGCCGATCGTCTTGCGGTCCATGTCGAGCCCGATGTCGGCGACGAGCGCGCGGAGCCGGTGGTTGCACCAAGCCTTGCGCCTGTCGAACGGCTCCCCCTTGTGCAGCCGCAGATGCTTGCAGTCCTCCGGCACAATACCGTCCACCAGCGCATTGGCGAGGATGCGCACGTCCTTGTCGCCTGCACCCTCCATACACGCCGATGCCAGATAGCGGTCGAACCCCCACGAGTTCCAGCCGATTAGCACCGACCCCACCGCAACCAGATCGGACAACTCTTCGCCGATACGATTGGCGGCGACCTGATAGGTGAAATCACCAGTCCGCAGATTGATGAAACAGCACAGGACGAACCTGTTGTACACCTCAAAGTCGAAAGCGTAGAACGACGTGGCAGGGTTGACCCCCCGCATTGCCTTCTCAAACAATGCGGGGTCGTATTCGGGCAAGGGGGTCATCGCGTGACAAGCCTCATGCCCGCCATCAGGCCGGAGCCGGCGGGCGAGGTGAAAAAGCACGCGGGGGTTATTGCGCCGTGCTGGTCGGGCTCGCCCTCCTTAATGCTGAACCCCCCCTGCTTACAGCACACGCAATGCGTCAGGAAGACGCCCAGATGTTCAACATTGAACGCGAACTCCTTGTCTTTGACGTCGATGGCGAAGTCGAACTCCTGGACATCCTCGCCCATGTCACGCCGGAACACCGCCTTGCCGGTTTTGAAGGTGACGATGGTCGGGGCGATGATCAGCCCGTTCAGCAGATTGCGCGCCGCAGCCGCGTCAACCGTCGCCTCGACGGGCCGGCCGGCCCACCGCTCAAAGACGGCGGCGGTATCGGCGAACGCGCGCTGCCGCTGGGGGAAGTGGCACATCCAGCCGTTGCCCAGCCGGACCGATACCGCGACGGGGTGGATGAGCTTCGTCCGTTTGTCGGGCAACGAAAGCACATCGTACATCGCGCCCGCGAGGACAACCTTTGCCAGTTCCGGTGATATGAGGACGTCGGTCGGGGCTGTCTGCGCCTCAAAGTTGGAGCGCAGGATCATGCGGCCGTTCGTGGATTCCGCGTACTTGTCCGTCAGGTGGATGTTAAGGTCGGGGGAGTCCGGTCTGGTCTTGTCCAGTGAAACCCCCAGCATGATACTCTTCGCGTCAAGTGTGGGCGCCTTGCGGTACGTCAGGGCTGCGAAAGCGTCAAAGCCGAAGTCGGGTATAAAGCCGCGGGCCTCCGCGACGGTTGACGCCTTCGCGCCGTCAAACCGCGCCGTCACCGCCTGGCCGTCAATCCCGACATCAATCAGCGACGGCTTTGACGCGGCCTTGCCGATGAAGGGGAAATCAATGCGGGACCAGTTTGCCTTGAGGCTCGCCGGTTTGTTCTTGAACGCCATCTTGGGCGTCCCGTCTTTGGTGGTGAGGACTGCGCCGTAACCGCCGCCGTCCTCCTCGGTAACGTACAGGTCATCCGCGCCGATGGTGCGGCCCGCCTCCGCGATTTCAAGAACCGTCTCTCTGTCCAACGTAATCATTTGTCTCTCCTTTGGTTAAATGGTGTCCCATCTCTCTATAACGCTTTGAGGCACCTCACGATTTTCCCGCACTGGGAATAATAGTCGCGGGAATTGGCGTGTGGGTAAAGGGTGTGCCACAGTTCCCGCAGGCGCCGCTGAATCTCGTCGTCGGTCGCCTCGGGATCGGCGAGGTCGGCGACCGAGAGGCACATCCGCGCCAGCTCAAGCGTCCGGGTGCCGGACGACCTGAGCAGTTCGCCGAGCTGCTCGAGGCGTTCGCGCCGCTCTTTCCGGTTGTCGCGGCATTCGAGGGTGTCGGCGTAGGTCAGCCCGTAGGGTGCGCCCGGCACCTGGTTGTGGATGCTCACCTCGCGCCTCTGCAAGCGTACACGGCTGTCTGCTTGATCAAGCAGGGCGTTTTTCGCCACACGGTAGGCGTAGGCGTCGCGCTCACCGCCACCCAACCCCCGTTTGAATGCCTTGTACCTGCCGATCGCAAGCTCCTGCTCCGCCTCACGGTACTCGCAACCCGTCTTTGCCATCAGGTTTGTGATGGTTTCCCTGTCCGAGTACGCCCGTTTTGGCGCACTGTGCTTTGTGCCTCTCATGGTCTGTTCCCCTTTTCATTTCATGGGTCCGCACTCTTGTACTTCACACGTTTGTACACAAAGGCGGATAAAGCAAAGGGGTTCTGGACGGCAAGCCGGCTGTAGCAGAGGGCTTGGTGCTCGGGGTCGTAATGCCCCTCGCGGGCGACGAGCTTGGAGAGGCGGAAGAGGCCCATGCGGTGCTCGTCGAACGTCTGGTTGATCGCGAAGAATGCGGTGCAGTTGTCCGCGCCGGTCTTGGTGCGACCGAGGTTCTCCAGCGTCGCGGACTCCTGTGAGAATCCGGCGCGGTTGAGCTGGGTGACGGTGAGGACGAGGATGTCGCGGCGCTTGGAGATGTCCCGCAGGGTCTCCCAGAGGCGGCGCATGCCGTCGTGGTCCTTGTCCGAGCGGCGGCCCTCCTCCTGCTTCATCAGGTCAACGTAGTCGATGATGAGGACCGACGGCACGAAACCATACTGTGCGTCCAGCGTGTCCAGCAGGCGGTCAACGTTTGAGGGGGTGAACTTGCCGGTGTCGCACTCCGAGATGCGGAGTTTGGCGGGGGTGGTCAGCGCGAACCATTCCGCGAGCTCCGAAAGCGCCTCGGGCGTGATCTGGTCAACCCGCGTCTTCTTCCACCACACGCCGGCTTTGAAGTGCTTGCTGTTTTTCACCTGCGCGGGGGTCTGCGTCCCGTCGAAGGGGCAGTAGCAGTGGTCGCAGGGGACGTAGGGGTTTCCGGTCTCGTCCCGCCACAGTTGGCGGAGGGTGTCGTCCAGCATCTCCAGGGGGGTGAAGTCCTTCACGATATCGCCGATGGGTTTCACCTTGCGGGGGACGCCGCCCATCCCGAGTGGGCAGTTGCCCTCGGCGTTCAGGAGGCAGTCGGGTATCGGGACGGCTTTCTCGCCAGCGAACTCCGGGGCGACCGCGTTGCCGGTGCCGAGGGTGGCGATGCGGCCGTTGATCTTCACCTCCGACTCGTCGCCGCAGGAGATGAAGAGGGTGTCGTTGCCGGCGAGCAGTGACTTCACCGCCAGCTGCACGAGGATGCTGGTCTTGCCCGCCTTGGGGCCGGCGACGAAGCCGATGAAGTTGTCGCGCTTGAGGTGGGGGTTGAGAAGCACGCCGGCATAGCCGTCAATCTTGAAGAGGGGGGGGCGGGAGTTGGCCAACGCCAGCACGCTCGCCATATCGGACAACGCCTCGTTGCAACGTATGGTGAGGGCGCTGAACATCTCATGGTCACGCTTGGCGGCGTTCCGTTTCTTCTCCGCCGTCTCTTCGCCCTCGGCATCGGCATCGGCTTCGGTGATGCGCTCGGCAAGCGCCTCGTCGTTCCGGCGGGTGAAGTACCGCTCCGATTTGTCGAACTGCCACTTCGGTGGCTTTTGGGTGATGATGGGCCTGATTTGCTCTTTCCAGAACCTCAGCATCTCCATCCTCTGGCCACTGTCGAATGTGGTGGGGAGGCTGTCGGCGATTACGGACATCGCATCGGACGAGAGCGGGGAGCCGCTTACGGTGGCGTACTTCACCGCATACGCGGTGAGCGCCTGCGCCTTGGGTGTCCGCCAGAGTCTCGGCAGGTCAAACGTGATGCCGGAAAGCATTTTGGCGAACAGCACATCGGAACAGGCGGAGGCGCACAGGTCACACTCCAACTGGAAATCGGTCTCGACGCTCATGTCTGTTCTCCGTTCACCGTTGGGGCATCCGGCACCCCATACCTGCTCATGTTGACCACACGATCCGCCAGCCATGCGGAGAATTTGGTGGCCATAATCTCGGAGTCGAACGTGCGTTCGAGGTTGCGCTCACGCTCGCTGATGTAGACCTCCCATTGGGAGAGGGCATTCATGCCGAGGCGGACAGCGGCGGACTGCATCTTCTCGCAGTTGGACCTCTGGTGCGTTGTGATCTTCGGGTCTTTCACCGGCTCGATGTGGGGCGAGGCGGCCGCCCGCGTGTCCCACACGGAGCGCATGGCGGAGGCGAGGGCGTCGCCCTCCAGCGTCACCTTGGGACGCTCGTCTCTCGGCGGCAACCCGGACAGTTCGGGAGCCTTGAAAAACGTCATCCCCGGTTCTTGGGTATGCCGAGAAAGAAAAGTGCCGCTTTCTACACTCGGCACAGATGGCAAAGTTTGTTCATGACAACTTATCATAAAACCATTCCTTTTGTCAAGATTTTTTAGCGCCTTCTCCGCTTTTGCGCGACTTTCGCCTTGCGGGCTTCTTCTGCCAGCCGTTGCGTTTCCTCCCACTCGGCGAGAGCGTCCAGCCCCGACCTGTCACCGAGCGCGTCGGCATAGGCGGTGACGAGGCGGTTCAGCCACACCATCGAACAACTCATGTGGCGGTACTTTTTGAACGCGGTGGCGCCGTCGGCACAGTTGTCGAAGCAGTTGTCGTGGGAACCATACGCCGCGTCGAGCTTTCGGATGTCCTCCCTGCGGGACACCCACCATGCCTTCTGCCGCGCAATCTCCTCCAGCCATGCGTACTCAAACCCATTGTGCTTATCCTCCAGACGCCAGGTGCTTTGGGCTTGGACGACGCCGTTTTCGCTGATCCTGCCTGTGTCCTGCATGTGCTTGCGGGCGAGGGAGACAAGGAATGATATCTCTGCCGAGAGCTCCTTGTGCGCTTGGATATATCCCTCCAGACTATCCCTCTCGGTGCAGTCATTGTCGGCAAGTAATGTTCGCCAGCGTTTGACCCAACGATCAATCATCTCAAGCGTCGCGGCGCACGAGCCAGTACACAGGATCGCCTGTTCCACAGGATCGGGTCTCACCTTACGGGCGATGCCCTTGTCGGACAGACGTTTCGGTTTCTTCGAGCGGCTGTTCCTCACATTCTTCAACACGCCTTTCAGTGTGCCCTGCTCATTGAACACCGTCACGGAGGCGTCTGTCTTGCCTGACAAACCCTTATCCCATGCGAACCTAATCTGTCCGTCAATCATACGTTCCCCTAACTTCGGCGCATGGGAAGCGACGAACTCAAGTGCCTTCGGCAAGGTCTCGTCCGTAACGTAAACCGTAAGTGTGTTCATCAATGTTTGTCCTTCTTGTCTGGGGTGATACGGACGTCAAGAAACATCGCATCCCACAGCGTAATCTTGGTGTCCGACATCTCGTTGAACTTCAGCATCCTCATGTACGGTACGGAAAGCATTGCGCCAACACCAAGGGCAACCAAAAGGATTAGACACAAAAGATACCCTGCGATCACCAACACTTCTTTGACAGTCTTTTTCATTAACACCCCCCTAGGTTTTTGAGAATCAGCAGGAGCACGATCAGGATAAGCCACAACACGCAGCCGCCCGGCTTATGCTCGTAAAACTGGTTATGCCTGTGAAGCTGGTTCTCAATCCACACCTTGTCGTCAAAAGACAGCGACCCCATCATGCCACCTCCCTGCACCTGTCTTCCCCGCACGCTTCGCAGTCCGTCGCGCCGGTACTCCCGCACACTCGGCAGGGGCAGGTGTCCGACATCTCCTTGCCGCACTCCCCACGGATGTGGGTGCAGTAGGCGTTGCGCCCGAGATGGTCTATGTTGCCGAACACGTCGTCCCATGTGGAGTCCTCCGTCATGCCGCAACACCCGAACGGATAATTTTTTGGTGTCATTCCCATACCAACCCCCATTTGTGTAAAAGTTTGCCGACAAAGAAAACCACCAGCAGCAACACACAAGGGAGAGCCACGACGAGCAACCAGATTTTGGACATCGTTCGCTCTGCCTTTTCGAGATCTTCGTTGAATCTTTCGTTGTGGGCTTTCATGCCAACCCCCTCAGTTTCCTATACCCTGTGATTTTGTTCAGTTCGTCCCGCGTCATCCCGATTGAGAGACACGCCGACTCAATCTCAACCGCCTCGTCCGTGGCCGCCACGCCGATTGTCTTGTGCAGGGCGAAGCAAGCGGCGTTAATGCCCCTGTTGCGATTCCCTTCCGACAGCTTGCGGATCCTGCCCGCCGTATTCCTCACACACGCCCTGCGGTACGACGGCGACATATCCACAATCGATTTGATGCGTTTCGGCGCGGGCTCGACGTATCGGTCAACATCACTCACGGGGATGACGGTTGGGGCGGTTATTATGACTGCGACATCCGACCAGCAGAGCGTCCTGCCCTGACACGGGCGGACCGACGAGGCATCGAAATAGTCGGCGAATGCGGTGAGTGATTTACAGTGCCTTACGACCGCCCGCCCGTTGACCGCCTGCTTCTCGGCAGGATCGACACGGAACAACGCCCACACGCCTGTCCCGGAGAGCGTCAGGGCGGCGATTGCCGGGAACAAAACGACGGACAAACCGGCGATAAGCCTATCGGCGTCCTCACCGCACGGGAGTTTGTCCCACTCGCCCATGCACCACGGCGAGCCGTCCTTAGCATACGCCTTCGTCTTGTCCGCACCGTCGAAGACAGCGTTGGGGAGGATTTGGGGCAGGAACCTCTGTTTGATGTCCTCATAGGTCATTAGGTTTTCATCGCCCGGCGGGTTTGCTTTCAGGTGCCTCGCCTTCTCCGTCCACGACTTGATAATGGGGTCGCGGATTATCAGCCCAACAATCTCATCGAACGAAAGTGTGCCGTCAATCTTACCAGTCGCCCTATCGCAATAGGATATGGGGTAGCCTGTGCTCATTTCATCGCCTCCCTTTCCTTAGCCGGCCGCCCGTGCCGCCCCGCTCTTCAGATGCGCCCCGCTCCCGGACCTCTTGGAGTTGTACCCCGTCGCCATCGTCTGGAGGAGCTTCTCGAAGTCCGAGCGCCTGACCTTCCTGCCGTTGAGATTCGTCTTGTAGACCGGCAGGACGCCGCTGTCGATGTATTCCCTCTTGAACGAGCGCATGGGCATCCTGAACTCCTCCGCGCACTCCCCGACGGTCATCAGGGCGTACTTCGGGCGGAAATTCAGCGCGAGCGCCCGCACCTCCCCTAGCAGTTTCAGGAGCAACTCCCGTGTCCCGCATTCCTCAACCGTTTTTTCATTTTCCATGGCTCACCCCTACGCTGCCTTTGCCGTATGCCTCGGCTAACCTGTACCGAATCTCGGCGGACACGCTCCGCCCGTTTCTCCTGCTGAGTTTCCTGATGGCCGCCCTCTCACGCACCGTCATCTGTGCGCTGACCGTAACCAACGGCAACCTGTCCTCCGTTTTCTTTTTCACATTCACATCCATCTTGCAACATTCACTTACGATGTTTCCTGCCGGGCCGGGTTCCGACCCGGCAGCCCTCACATTCCCGACGGGTCGGTTCAACCCGTTCGCCAAAAGATTGCGCTTTCCTCCAGTAGGTTGGTTCAACCTGGGTTGCAAAAAAAACCACGCACTTTTTTGCGGGTTGGTTCAACCCGTTCGCCAAAAGATTACGCTTTCCTCCAGTAGGTTGGTTTAACCCCGTTCACAAAAAAAATCACGCCCGTTTGCGGGTTGGTTTAACCTCCCCGAGCAAAAAAATAGCCGCGGCCTCCGGCTTCATTTTTAATGAAGCCGCAGCCCTGCAGACTTTCTGCCAGACGTAAACATCGACCAACAGGGACACCTTTTTACTAGCGGATCCTTTTTTCACGGTTTCTCCTTATTTCGGCATTGATTTTTTTCAAATCCCCATCGGTCAAGACAACCCCGGCGGTTGCCTTGTCGAGCATTACGGTTGCAATCTCGTTTCTTGACACGCATATGGTTTGGGCCATCTTGTCTATCCTCATAATGGTGGCAATCGGCAGCTGCAAGCTGACCTTTCGTTTTGTCACATCTGGCATATTCATCATCCTAATCCTCCTTAGTTGGCGCACACAATAACACAGGTTGGTTGAACCTGTCCAGCAAAAATTAATAATTTTTAATAAGGTTTAACAAACCGCTTTCTTCGGGGGGGCGGATGGTGTATAATACGACACCTATCGAGACATTGGAGGTTGTTATGGTCTACATGAGAAAAGGGCTGAAACACAAGGCGTTGGAAGACGGCGATTCGGTAGGCAAGGCAAACCTTGCGAAGAAAGGCTGGGAAGAGATTCCCGAGCGCGAGTACAAGGAAGCGCGGAAAGGCCCTGGCACGATCCGTGTGTCGCAATTCGTGAGCGGTGATTGGGCATCGTTCACGACAATCCCGAAAAAAGAGAGAACGAAGGGAGTATGAGGGAGGCAAGATGAAACAGCGCAAATCCAAATCCGTCCACTACGCCAACGGGCAGTACCGCCCGTCGCGGAACGGCGGCTTCGACTGCGCGATCACCGTCAAGGGCGTCCGCCACCGCTCCCGTCAGCCCGACGAACGGGCCGCCCGCGTGTGGCTCGACGCGGCCGAGGCGGACGCCACGCGCCGCGCCCCCCTCACCCGCGCCCAGATGCTCGACGCCCAGGACGCGCTCGCACGCCTCCCCCGGGGCATGACCCTCTCCAGCGTCGTTGACAAGCACCTTTCACGCGAGGCTATGGAGCCTGTGCCTACCGTAGAGGCAGTGGAGAGGTTCCTTGACAACAGGAGGCGCAGGGTCAAACCCGTCACGCTTTCCGGGTACCGCCATTCCTTGGGCAAGATGGCCGAAGGATTCCCGGAAATGATTGCCGACGTTACAGCTCGGCACGTTGACACCTTCATATCAAGGTACAGAGGCGCAAGCCACAACAGTATGCTGACCTGCGCGAAGGTGTTTTTTAACTTCGCCGTGGCAGAGGGGTGGATGCCCGCAAGCCCCGCCGGCAGGATAGGAAGGGTGCGGACTCCGGAACCGCCGAAGGGGATACTTACAGTCGAGGAGGCATCGGCAATCCTGGCGCAGGCAGAGATTGACAACCCCAAGCTGATACCCTACCTCGCGCTTGGGATGTTCGCAGGGATACGACCAAGCGAGTTACAGCGGCTCACGTCTGACGCCCTGCGAGACGAGTACGTCATGCTTCAGGGCAGTGAGACGAAAACCTACAACCACAGGACGATAACCATACGCCCGAACCTGTCGCGCTGGCTGGACGCGTATCCGTTCGAGGGTTGGGTCGCATACCAACGCTCCGCAAGCCGGCAGCACAAGGCTGTGCTGTCCGTGCGCATGGCAGCCGGGGTTGCCAACTGGCCGAAAGACTGTATGAGGCATTCATTCGCCACATACGCATACGATTTAGAACGCAACGCCGCTTCGGTTGCGTCAGAGATGGGCCATCAGGGGACGGGATTGTTTTTCAGACATTACCGCGCCCTGGTGAGCAGGGGTGAGGGCGAGAGGTTTTTCTCAATCTCACCAAAACAGCACCAAAATTGTCAACGAATTGTCAACGAGGTGTAAAATGTTTAGAAAAACATGGTAGAGCACTTGTTTTGTAATCATGAGGTCATCGGTTCGACCCCGATTGCTGGCTCCAGTGTAAAACCCCAGTCAATATTGGATTCCCTCGTTTTTTCCTATATCAGCCCGCACATTCCGAGAAGCAGCAGTCCCGCAAGGAACAAAATCCCGAATGTCCACAGCACCGTGCGCAGGAAAAGCTTGGCGTTTGCCTTTGCCTCCGCCGATGCCCCTTTCCTGAACAGTGGCACGGCTTTCCAGATGAGTATGAGCCACGGGACGCAAGCGATCGCGGCAGCAAAAAAATCAAATTTCTTTCGTGCGCTCGGAACGACTCCCGCGGCTGAAAACACAAACGAGAACAACATCCACAGGAAAACGAATGCGATTGCCAATGCCCTTGTGTTGCGTGTGGAGTGCCTATCATCATTCATAATTTATCTTTCGTCAGGAATCAATCCAAAAAGAAGAGAAACTGCGTCGCGCACGTTCCGAAAAACAATAGCCCGCCAATGAGGAATGCGCCTAATGTCCATAAGACGGTGCGCCAAAAAACCCTGACCCCGGCCCTGGATTCTTTCAAGGATTTCCCTTTCTTGTAAACACAGGCAAACGTCAATACCGCAATCGTCAACGGAATTGCACCAACCAAAACAAAAAGAAAATTCCATTGGGAGTTATCGTTGGCGGCTGCAAATGCGAGTATCCCTGCTCCGTATGTCAAGCCTGCAATCAAAGCCCCCATAGTCACAACTGTAAGCATTATTGCCCAAAACCTTATCAGCAACAAACGGTTTCTTTCGGCAGGTGCATTTTCAGTTTGCTTATCATCACTCATCACTTTTTCCTTTCAGTGCGTTGTGGATGCAGAACGGGACAACGCGGCCGTTGCCGACGGAGACGCCGGAGCAACATTTGCGCGCGCGCTCGAAGTCGAACGTGTCGGCGTCCATGAAGTTCTTGACGATGACGCGCACGATTTTCATGTCGCGGTAACAACTGCCGTTCCCGTGCTGGGCGAATTCCTGAAGCTGCTTCAGCACGGGATGGTTCCCGGCGAACATCCCGGCGCAGCAGCCGCACACGTTTTTCTTCAGGTGGTCCAGTGCGGTCTGGTCGAACGCAAGCCGGTTGGACAGTGCCTCCTTGCATTTGGAGAGGTCAACGTACTCGCCCAGGGCGTGCGCCTTGTCCCCCGCGCAAAACAGGAGCCCGAGCGACGTGCAGTTTTCGTGCGAGCAAGGCAACGGGATCATGTCCTTGTAGCGCATGATCCCGCTGGAGGCGATCGCCAGAAGGATGTCCTCCTGAAAGACGGGAGCCAGTGCGGTGTCTCGCGCGTTGCCGACTTTCGTCAGGCGCTGGAACGTCACGCCGGAGATGTGTCGCGTCTCCGTCGCCAGTTTCAGGATCGCGGGAATCTCCTTGAGGTTGCCCTCATAGAGCGTGACCGCAAGGCAGATTTTGACTGCGGCGGCGTCGAGCCGTTGGAGGATGGCGCGTTTGTCCGCGAGGAATGCGCGACCCCGCAGGGCGCGGTAGACGGCATCGTCGAAGCCGTCGAACTGCAAGTAGATTTCCACCCTGTCGTTGTGACGCGCGATGGTGTTGAGGACGCCGTTGTCCAGCAACGCCAGCCCGTTTGTGTTGAACACGATGCGCCCGATGCTTTGGGTCAATGCCCACTCCAGCAAATCCTGCCACTGCGGATGGAGGAAGCACTCGCCGCCTGAAATCTGAAGGATATCCAGATGCCCGCGCTCCACGTCCAGCAACGCCTGCACGCGCGACTTGAATTCATCCACGGGGATGGAGCGGTCCCGCTTTGCGCCGAAGTAACACACGGGACACGCGAGGTTACATTCGTCCGTGATCTCGACGAGGCCCGTGCAGATGTGCTGTCCGTGGTTGTCGCACCATCCGCAATCCGTGCCGCAGTCCCCGCGATAGGCGCGTGACGCGGCGAACGGTTTTGCGGGCGCGGAGAACGTGTCGTCGCGGAAACGCCGGGCGTCTTTCGCGACGCGTGTTCTGAACGCGCCGTGCGCGGGGCATTGCTTCTCCATCCACACGTCATGCCCGTAACGCTTGACCGCCGGAATGCGTTCAAGACAGACTGGGCATAGGGATTCGGTTTTAATCCGCAGTCTCCGTGTTCAGCATGATGTTCTTGAACTGGACTTTCATGGGGGGCCCCGGGTGCATCTGCAACGCGATGAGCCCCCCCTTGGCATCGTCCCCCCCCTGGCCCGTGAAACGGCACATCTTCACGCCGTTCACATACGTCTCGATCACCGGGCCGAGGCAGACGACACGGTAGCTGTTCCAGTCCTCTTTCTTATACACCTTCAGTAGCTCGGCGGGGTCGCCCAGCGGCTTCACGACGCGCTTGCCGTCCGCGTCGAACGAGACATCCTCGCCGCGCCCCGCGATCAGCCCGTGCTTGTGGTGATAGACAAACCCCACAAGCTCGCCGTCGCCCGTCATGTCCGCCTGATACCCGTAGGTGTCCCAGTCCGGACGCGCCTCGGAGCGGATCTGGATGCCGGAGTTACCCTTCTCGCTCAGCTTGAAGTCGGCGGTCAGCTCGAAGTCCTTCGGCTGCCCCCCTGTCCAGATCAGGTAGTTGGCGGCTTTGCACGGTTTCTCCGCCGTGCTCTCCGACGTGAGCGCGCCGTCCTCGACAGACCACCAGCCCGGCGCCCCCTCCCAACCCGTCAGGTCCTTCCCGTTGAACAACGCGCGTTCCAGCGCCATGCACCCGGCGGCCGCCAGCGCGACCATCGCGATGAGTAGAGTTTTCATTGAGTTTCCTTTCTTCCGATTGCACTCGACAGCACTCGACAGCAGTCGAATGCAATCGTCCGTTTTTTAGGATACCGCATACGGCTCTCGCGACTTACGCACGCGCAAGCGGTTGGCCTCATCGTCATTGATGAACGCCTCCTTGACGGGGTCCCACTTCAGGCTCCGCTTGAGATCGAGGCAGATGTCCATAATCAGGTTGGTGGTCATGGTGCGGTGCGCGGTCGTCGCAGGTGTGCGCGGCGTCTTGCGCGTCTTCACGCAGTCGAGGAAGTCGCGCAGATGATTGCTCGGCGTGAGGCCCTGCTGGCGCAACGCCTTAATCTCCTTCGCGAAATCCCCGAAGCCCTGAAGGATTTCGGGCGACGACACATCGGGACGCTCGTAGCCGTCCGCACACGCGATCCAGCCCTTGTCGCCCTCGTACTTCACGCCGCACGAGCCGTGCCAGATGTCCGGCAGCCCTTCGGCACTCCGCCCGCCCGCAAAGCGGACCGCGAACCCGTCCTCCTGCGCGACAATCTTAATCCCGTTGGCGAAGCGGATGGTGAAGCCCTCGCGCTGGATGTCCGTCGGGTACGTGTACTCGACGGCGGAGGTGTCCGCCAGCCCCAAATCATGCTGCGCCTGCAGGATGGTGTGCGAGCCCCACTGCGCGATGCTGCCCGCGAAATCGTACTGCGTGTACCAGCCCGGCACAGGCCACGGCCTGACGAACTCATGGTTGTACGGCCGCATGGGCGCGGGCCCGATCCACAGGTCCCAGTCCAGCTCCTCCTTGTCCGGCAGCGGCTCCTCCGGCCGTGTGGCGTTGACGCGCGGATGCTCCGACATATAACCCAGGTGCGCCCACGCGGTATGCACCTTGCCGATCAGCCCCAGGCGGATCGCCTCTTTCACATACCTGAAATTGGTCTCGCTCACCCGCTGGGCCCCGGTCTGGAAGATGCGCTTCTTCTCCTGCTCGGTCTTGACCAGCAACTGCCCCTCGGCGATGGTGATGGTCCCCGGCTTCTCGCAATACACATCCATGCCCGCCCTCATGCAGAGCACCGACATCGGCGTGTGCCAGCGGTCGCCCGGCGCGAGGAGCGCGAAATCGGCTTTATGCTTCTGCAGCATCTCGCGGAAATCGCGATAGCATCCGCAATCCGTGTTGCCGTTGGTCTTGTCCACCTCCGCCTTCGCGCGCTCGCGGTTACCGCGCCGCACGTCGCACACCGCCACGAACTGCACGTCCTTTTCGCCGAGCAGCCACTGCAAATCCCCGAACCCGCGCCCGCCCATCCCTGCGGCGATCCCCACTAGCCGGTTGCTCGGCGCGACTTCCCCGTCCAGCCCCAACGCCGACGCCGGCACAATCCACGGCAACGCGATTCCCGCCGCCGCCTGCTTCAAAAACACCCTGCGCTTCATACACAAAACTCCTTTCACATGTTTCAAAAAAGAGGATGGTAACATGCGAACGACAATAGCGCAAGCAGAAACAGATACCCGTTTTCAGATCCGCTTCCGGATCGCTCTGTCAACATCCTGCCCTTTCAACGCACATCCCATTTTATCACACTATAGCATTGTATAGCGAAATCACTTTAAACGCATACCGTAACAACATCCCGTTAGGGATGTTTCTTTCGGTAGAAGAGAACGCAAAAAAAATCATGGCATCCCATCGGGATGCCTCTTTTAGGCGCATCCCGATGGGATGCGG
>WRML01000008.1 GCA_009777165.1 Kiritimatiellota bacterium | reverse complement strand
CATAAAAAAAACTAAAAACTGAAAACTGAAAACTAAAAACTTCTCTCGTGTCATTTCCAGAATTTCCACCAGGACGATTTTTCTTTCTCTGCCGTTTTCTGTGTGTCGCTGTAGTGGGCGCGTATGCGCTGTGAGGCGGCCACGCCTGGGTTCATCAGGATGTTGCGCTCGGCAATCTCGACACTGTCCTGCAGCGACCAGATGACGGTTCGCAGGAAATGGCTGGCGTTTGCGCGGTGAAAGACGGACACCTCGCCGTTCGGGGCGATGTCCAGCTTGGGCTCCTCGTCCTGATAGAGTTCGCCGAGGTCAATCGTGTCCCAGACCAGCCCGTCCGGCTCGTCTTCCACCCGCAGGAAGAGGTGCTTGGATTGGCCGCGCGTCCAGTGGACGAGCTTGAAGTTGCGCTGCAGATGCTTCCGGAAAGCGAACATCTGGAGACCCTCCTTCAGCACGATGCCGGGGACGATGTCGAAACTTTTCAGTGCCGATTCGTAGCGCACATTGTTGTGGACGATCACCGCGCGAATCAGGTACCTGCCGCTGTCGTAGAGCGGGAACCACTTGTCCACCTCCAGCCGGTGCTCGAACGTTCCCCCGGACGCCAGGAGGCGGCGCGGGAGGAACGGCTTGTCGGTTGCGGGCGCAATCTCGCTGTAACGGTTGTCCTTGCAGACCTCGATGAGGAACGTTTCGCTCGCGTCATCGCCGAGTTCGAGCGGGTCGCGCATCAGATTCGTCACCCTGGCTTGCACCAAGACCGGCTCCCCTATAATAAACATATTGTAGGCCAGCGTCAGCGACACTTCAATCCGCTGCTGCGCGAACACTTGATTGACCATCGCAAGGATGGCAACTACCACTGTGATGTACTTTTTCATTATCCGTTTCTCCTTTTTCATTCCTCAATCTCGATGGGTATGCCGATGCTGACCATGCGGGTCAGTTTCTCGGCATTCCAGTTCGCGAGCCGGAAGCAGCCCTTCGACTCGGCTCTCCCGATGTTTTCGGGAAAGGGGGTACCGTGGATGCCGTAGCCTTGCCGGCAGAGGCTGACCCATGCGGTGCCGACAGGGTTGTTGGGCCCTGGCGGGATGATCAGCTTGGAGGTGTTCGCACCGCCCGGGAAAAACAACTGTGGGTCGTAGGTGTAGGTCGGGTTCAGGGCGATTTTCGCGACCGTGAGGTCGCCGACGGGCCGTTTGGCGGTGTCGCGAGCGATGGAGCACGGGAAGAGGGCGATGAGCCGCCCCTCCGCATTGAACACCGTCACTTCCGTCCGCGCGAGCGAGATGCGGATGGACGCGGCCTTCTCCTTCGGCGGCGGTGGGAAGTACGGGAGGGTCAGCTCCGTCCCGGTGCACGGGTTCGGCCACGCGGCATGGGGGTTGAGGCGCTGGATGAGGCGTTCCGTCGCATGACCGCGCTCGGCGATCATCTCTAGGATGGTCGTGTAGCTGAGTGACGAGAGGCGCGCGCGTTTTTCCCAAACCTCCTGGGTAGACCCCTCGGGAGCAAAACCAAGCTCTGCGTGATCCTTATCGGTGACCGTGTAACGGGTCAGCACGTCAGGGGCCCCTGCGCGCAAGGTGTCAAGGATCTCGGCGGTCGGGATGCCGGTGGTCTCTTGCCCGTTCACCATCTGCCAGGTGAGGAGCGCGATTTCCGTGCGTGCGCCCCACACCCCGTCAACGCAGTTGCAGGAGAAGCCCTGCCGGTCGAGGAGAATCTGGAGCGTCAGTACATCGTCATTGAACCCGGAACAGTAATTTTGAAATGACCGAAGCGATGGACAGTTCCCACTACCGTTGCGTGGCTTGTTGATCTCGTCCGGGACGATTGTTGTGGCGAGGCTTGTCGTAGCCATGCCAACGAACAGGAGTAATGATAGACTCCGTTTTTTTCTCACCACAAAGGGCACAACGGCAACTCTTCGTGTCCTTTGTGAAACCCTTTGTGTCCTTTGTGGTGAACGAATAAACATACGCTTTTCCTGCGTTACTTTTTCGTACGCGACGTTTTGCTGGTTTCGGACGCGACCTGCCCGGGCAGGAGGCGGCGTTTGTGCGGACCGACATAAATCTGGCGCGGACGCTGAAGCTTGAAGCGCGTGTCCTCGCGCGCTTCCTTCCACTGGGCGATCCACCCGGGGAGGCGCCCCAGCGCGAACATCACCGTGAACATCTCTTTCGGGATGCCGATGGCGCGGTAGATCAGCCCGCTGTAGAAGTCCACGTTCGGGTAGAGGTTGCGCGACAGGAAATACTCGTCCTTCATCCCGATGTCCTCGAGCTCCAGCGCGATGTCCAACATCCGGTCATTCACGCCGAGCACCTTCAGCACGCGGTGACACGCCGCCTTGATGATCTTCGCGCGCGGGTCGTAGGTCTTATAGACGCGGTGGCCGAACCCGTAGAGCAATTCCTTGGTCGTCTTGATCCGATCGACGTACGCCTTGACGGACTGGCCGCTCGCGATGATGTCCTCCAGCATCTCGATGACCATCTGGTTCGCGCCGCCGTGGAGGGGGCCCCACAACGCGCAGATGCCGGCCGAGACGGACGCGTAGAGGTTGACGCGCGCGCTGCCCACCAGGCGTACCGCCGAGGTCGAGCAGTTCTGCTCGTGATCCGCATGGAGGATGAGCAGGACGTTCAATGCGCTGACCACCTCCGGCTTGATTTCATACGGGCACACGGGCGAGCTGAACATCATGTTCAGGAAGTTCGCGCAATACTTCAGGTCGCTGCGCGGATAGACGAACGGCTCGCCGATGGACTTCTTGTAGGAGAACGCCGCGATGGTGCGCAGCTTGCTCATCAGGCGCTTCGCCGCGATGGTTATCGCCTCCTCCGGCTCGTTCGGGCGGTGTTGCGAGAGCTCCGGGTAGAACGTCGAGAGCGAGACGACCATTGCCGACAAAATCGCCATCGGGTGGGCATGTTCCGGGTACTGGTAGAAGAAGCGCCGCATGTCCTCATGGATCATCGAGTGCTGGTTCAGCAGCGCCGACCACTCCCCGCGCTCCTTGGCGTTCGGCATGTGCCCGTTGATGAGCAGGTACGCCACCTCCACGAAGCGCGACTTGGCCGCCAGCTCCTCGACCGGGTACCCGCGGTAACGTAGGATGCCGTTCTCGCCGTCAAGGTAAGTGACCGCGCTCTCGCACGACCCCGTGTTCAGATAACCGTAGTCCAGCGTGATCGCGCCCGTCGCCTTGCGGAGTTTGGAGATATCAATCGCGGCCTCGTTCTCCGAGCCGACCGTCACCGGCAGATCGACGGACTGCCCGCGGAACGTCAGCCGCGCGGTTTCGAGTCCTAGATTGACTGGTCCCTTTTGTCCGTTCGTCCTCATCGCCTTGCCCCCTTATAATTTGGGTTTTTTCTCCTGTACAACGGCATGAATCGCCGCGAAGAGCGCGTCGAGCTTGTCGAGCGCGACCGTCGAGAACGCGATACGGACCAGTCCGGACAGCACGATGACACCCACGCCTTTTTCGAGCAACCGCCGCCGTAGCACCTCCGGGTCAACGCCGCACGGTTTCACGCACATGAAATAGCCAGAGTTGAAGGGCAGGGCAACGAATGACCGCTCATACTCGGGGTGGTCGCGGAAAATCGCCTTGATGCGGTCGTACCGCCGCTTCAGGATGTCATACTTCTCCTGCTTCTGCGCGGCGTAGGCCTCCGACTGGTACGCCTTGAGCAGGATGCCCTGCCCGAGGCTGGAGACGTTGGAGATTGTGCCGCGCACCACGCCTGCGGCTTTCGCCTCCAGTGCCTTGTACTGCTCCGCCGTCGCCCCTTGCGCGCCGAACGTGATGAACCCCACACGTGCGCCCCAAACGTAATCCTCCTTCGTCGGCCCGTCGAGTTTGACGGCCAGGATGTTCGGGTGCAAGTCCATGAGTTTACCGAACAGCGATTCCGTACTGACCCCCGGCTCATAGACCAGGCCGAAATACGCGTCATCCAGCACCACGACGATGCGCTTGCCCGCCTCCGCCGCCCGCAACAGCGCGGCGCCGATCGCCTGCGTATCCTCGATCGTCGCGGTGTAGCCCGTCGGGTTATTCGGGAAATTCAGGAGCACAACCTTCTTTTCGCCCCTCCCCTCCAGCAGACGTTCCATCCCCTCGGCGTTGAACGCCCCGGTTTCCGTGAACATGGGGAACGTCGTCAGCGCCGCACCGTAGGAACCCTCGAAAATCAACTCGTAGTTGTCCCAATAGTAATCCGGCAGGATGACGTCATCGTCCGCATCCAGAAACAGATGCCCGACGACAGACAGGCCATGGGTCAGCGCACTCGTTGCGACCGGGAGACTGAAGGATTTCCCCGCGAGCGAAGGGTTTTTCGTCACCAGCAGATCCGCCCACGCCTTGCGCAACTCCGGCAACCCGAAACTTGGCGCGTACAGGAACGCGGTGGAGGGCAGGTTGACCATCTCCTCTACGCACTCCAGGCACAGCGGCGAACCATCCTCCTCGAACGCCGTCCCGATGGTCGCATTGATGGCGCTGCCCTTCGCCTCCGCGCTCTGCCCGAGGATCCCCGTCGAAGGGAAATACGTGCGCTTTCCGCGCACTGACAACATCGCCAGCACCACATCACCCAACACATTATTCAACGTTTCCGCCAACGGGTTCAAACGCTTCACCATATCATGTCTCCATAACACACTCTATCCGCAGTAGGCATAACAATATACAGAAAACCCCACCCCCCGTCAAGCGCAGGTGAACATGGAATAAATGGACGCGAAGTGCCCTCATGCCCGCCACGGGCGTTTACGCCCCTCGCAGACCGGAAAGACCGTCGGGAAAAATCGTTGAAGCCATTGACATCCTCGACGAGTTGAAAATCGTACATCCCCACGCAGATGAAATCCGCCCCCCCCCCTTGAACGCGAACGGAAACGTATCGCGCGGGGAGTAGGGTCGTCACAACAGAGGTTCTCACGGGCCACGCTCCCGTAAATAAAGGTAAGGCGACGGCATTCTCGCCGAACCGCCTATCCGTAAGGCAATCGCGATTTTTCCGGAACAAACGGCGTGCGCTCATGTTGTCCTTGGGAATCAATATGGGACTGCGAAATCAATCAGCGTGACCGGGATGCGGAATTTCTCGGCAATCCGTTTCGCGAGGGCACGGATACCGAAAACCTCTGTCGCGTAATGCCCCGCGAACACGACGTTCATGCCCGCGTTCTCCGCCTGGTTATAGCCTTGCAAACTCGGCTCCCCCGTCAGGAACACATCGGCCCCCAGTTCCGCCGCTTGGGTCACCATGTCGGATGCCCCCCCGGAGACGACCCCGACCGTCCTCACCTTCTCTGGCCCGAACGCGACGGAACTGAACGCTTTGTTCACCTTCTCCGCCACACGCGCGCAAAACGCACGGAAGGGAATCGCTTGGGGTAGCGCCCCCATGAAGCCGATGGTTTCGCCGTGATAGCCGAACGCGGGTTTGAGGCGCGTGATGCCGAGCGCATGGCAGAGCTGGGCGTTGTTGCCATACTGCGGGTGCGCGTCCAGCGGCAGATGCGAGGCGTAGAGCGCGATGTTGCGGCGGATGGCGAGCGAAACAAGTTCGTAGTTGAGCCCCGCGATACGCTTGAGCGAGTCGCACCAACTTATCCCGTGATGGCAGATCACGAAATCGGCGCCTTGCTTGGCGGCCTCTTTCAGGAAACGGAGGCTCGCGTCCACGCCGACCGCAACGTGCGAGACCGTGCCGTCGTTCGCGATCTGTAAACCGTTGTTCGAGGTGTCGCGGAAGACGTCCGTCTTCAGCGTTGAATCCAAAAACCGCGTCACGTGCTGCGTCGTTACATTCATGTCTTTCCTCCGAAGTGAAAGATGTATAGTATCGGCTTTGGTGCCGGTTTGGCAAGGTCAGAGTTAACGGGGTTGAAACACGAGGTCAAGGTTTCACCTTTGAGGTTGGGAAAGAAGCCTATTGACTTTCCGCCCGAGTTCCGCCATACTTTTACATTCTGTAGAAGGAGTTCGGGTATGGCAAAAGTAATGATTATCGGTGTTGGTGGGGTGGGGTCGGTTGTGGCGCACAAGTGCGTGCGCTTGCCCAAGGTGTTTACGGAGATTATCTTGGCTTCGCGTACGAAGTCGAAATGCGACACGCTCGCAAAGCAGCTTGGCCGCAAGGTGACCACCGCGCAGGTGGATGCGGATAACGTGCCGCAACTGACGAAGTTGCTCAAAACGCACAAGCCCCAGCTTGTCATCAATGTTGCGTTACCGTATCAGGACTTGCACATCATGGATGCCTGTCTCGCGGCGGGCGTGAACTATCTCGACACCGCCAACTATGAGCCGCCAGACACCGCCAGGTTCGAGTACAAATGGCAGTGGGCGTATCATGACAGGTTCAAGCAGGCGGGGCTCATGGCGTTGCTCGGCTCCGGATTCGACCCGGGCGTCACCAGCGTGTTCTGCACCTACCTGCAAAAACACCTGATCCCCTCGATTAAGAGAATTGACATCATTGACTGCAACGCCGGGAATCACGGACAACCCTTCGCCACGAACTTCAACCCTGAAATCAACATCCGCGAGGTCACTGCGAAAGGGCGTTACTGGAAACGCGGCACCTGGGTCGAGACCGCCCCGTTGTCCGTGAAAACACCCTTCAAGATGCCCGACAAGCTCGGTTCGCTGAACATCTACCTCATGTACCACGAGGAACTCGAATCGCTCGCCACACACATCAAGGGACTTCAGCAAGCGCGTTTCTGGATGAGCTTCTCAGACAACTACCTCAAACACCTTGAAGTGCTCGGCAACGTCGGCATGACGCGCATTGACCCTGTGAACTTCAACGGTGTCGAGATTATCCCGCTCCAATTTTTGAAAGCGTTGCTGCCCGACCCCGCCTCGCTGGGGCCATTGACAACAGGCAAGACCTGTATCGGGTGTCAGGTGCGCGGCAAGGATACCAATGGCAACGACACCGTCGCCTTCATTTACAACGTCTGCGATCACGAGGATTGTTACCGCGAAGTCAAATCCCAAGCGATTTCCTACACGACAGGTGTCCCGGCGATGATTGGCGCGAAGTTAATGCTCACCGGCAAGTGGTCCGGTGCCGGCGTGTTCAACATGGAACAGTTCGACCCCGATCCTTTCATGGATGACCTCAACCACTACGGCCTGCCGTGGAAGATACTCAAACGCGAAGTGTTCCGTAAATAGGGGCGAGGGGGAACCCCCGGGTGGAGACCTCGGAGACGAAGGGGACGAAAGAACATGCCCCCTCCTGCGTCCCCTAGGTCTCCTAAGTCCCTTAATCTATACTCGCGCTTTAGAAATACAGCCTTTCCATAATTGCGTCCATTGATTCCATGGGCATGAGGGAAATTTTCTGTTGCACTTTCCGCATGGGTTTGGCATATTGCGGTGTGGTCTTTTCGCGGACTAGGCATGAATACGGAAGCACGCCGGGCGCGCGATGGAAAACACGAAGAAAGTATGGGGTGTAACAGGTCAAATGGCACATGCGTTGTTAGAGGCGTTAGACGGATGGAGCAGTGTCAAAAGCGCGGAACTGTATGGCGTGGATTCGTGGAGCCAGGGCTATTTCAAAGTGACCGAGGACGGATACGTCGCGGTGAACTTGAAGAACGGTCGGGGCACGGTCAGCGTGAAGTTGTCGGACATCGCGGATGGGTTGGAGGACCGGGGGATTGGCCTGCCGCTCTTGCTGCGGTTCAGCGATTTGCTGGGCGACCGCATCCGGCGGATCAACGAGGCGTTCGGGAAGGCAATCGCGGAGTACAATTATCAGAATGTCTATCGCGGCGTGTTCCCCATCAAGGTGAATCAGCAGCAGCAGGCGGTGCATGATGTGGTGACGTTCGGTGCGCCGTACCATCACGGGCTCGAGGCGGGCTCGAAAGCGGAGCTCATCGCCGCGCTTGCGTATATGCGCGACCCGAAGGCGTTCTTGATTTGCAACGGCTATAAGGACGCGGAGTTCATCGAGCTGGCGCTGTCGTCGAACAAGATGGGGTTACAGACCATCCTCGTGCTGGAAACGATTGATGAGCTGGACTTGACGCTGGAGGTGGCGGCGCGGCTGAACATCCGCCCGCGCCTGGGCATCCGCGTGAAGCTGTCGAGCCGCGTGGGGGGCAAGTGGGCGGAGTCGGGCGGAGACCGGAGCGTGTTCGGGCTGACACCCGCGCAGGTGATTGATATCGTTGACCACTTGCGTGAGTTGAATATGCTGGATTGCCTGGAGTTGCTGCATTATCACTTGGGGTCGCAGGTGCCGAACATCCGCGAGATTCGCGACAGTGTCAAGGAGGCGTCGCGCTTCTATGTGGGGCTGGTGAAGGAGGGGGCCCGCATGGGCATCTTCGACATCGGGGGGGGGCTGGCGATTGACTATGACGGCTCGCACACGAGTTTCGCGAGCAGCGCCAACTATGTGGTTTCGGAGTATTGCGCGGACGTGATTGAGGGCATCATGACCGCGTGCAACGAGGACAACATCCCGCACCCGTTGGTCATCAGTGAATCGGGCCGTGCGCTCATCGGTTATTATTCGGTCTTGCTCATCAACGTGCTGGACCGCGCGGTCTATGAGGAGAAGGAGCCGCCGGAGAATATCCCGGAGCCGCGCCCGGAGTCCATCGAGAATATGCTGTACGTCTCGCGCACGTTAAGCCAGAAGAACATCCAGGAATCGTTCAACGACGCGCTCTACTACCGTGAGGAAATCCAGAAGGCGTTTAAGCAGGGCGAGATCACGTTGCGCCAGCACGCCGTGGCGGACTGCCTGTTCTGGCATATCCTCACGCGCATCCGCGAGTTGACCGCGACGCTCAAGATTGTGCCGAAAGGACTGATGGGGCTGGACACGTTGCTGGCGGATGTCTACTATTGTAATTTCAGCGTGTTCCAGTCGCTGCCGGACGCATGGGCGATCGAGCAGCTGTTCCCGATCATGCCGATCCACCGCCTGTGCGAGAAACCAGTGCGTAACGCATGTCTCTCGGACATCACCTGCGATTGCGACGGCCGTATTGACACGTTCATTGACCCGCACGGCGTGAACCCTGTGCTGCCGGTGCACACATTCAATAAGGCGCAGCCGTATGTGTTGGCGGTGTTCCTTGTCGGCGCGTACCAGGAGACGCTGGGTGACCTGCACAACCTCTTCGGTGACACCAACGTGGTGAGTGTGCGTGTGGATGAGGACGGCGATGTGGAGTATGTCCAGGAATTGAGTGGCGACTCGGTCGGCGACGTGCTGAGCTATGTGGAGTACCGTCCTGAGCGGTTGATGGAGCAGTTCCGCGCAGTGGCCGAGGAGGCGGTCAAGGCGAAGCGCATCACCCCTGCCGAACGCCGCGGCATCGTCGCCGCATACGAGAACGGCCTGCGGGGGTACACGTATTTTGAACAGTAGAGAGGAGAAGCACGCAAATGACGCAAAGGAACAAGGATTATGAAAAAGACGTTATGGGTTGTTCTGCTTCTGACTGCCGGTCTGAGTATGGCAGATACTGTCGGGATGCCGGGCCTCGAAACGTACAATGTGGTCTGGGACACGCCGAGCCGTGATGCGAGCGGTGCCATGCCGCTGGGGAATGGCGACCTCGCGGCAAGCGTCTATGCCCTTGAGGACGGTGACCTCTACCTGTTGCTGGCGAAGAGCGACGCGCTGACGTTCTGCGGGGACATCTTCAAGACGGGGCGGGTCAAGGTCTCGCTCTCGCCCAACCCGTTTGAAAAGGGCAAGCCGTTCCGGCAGACACTGGACTTGCTCACAGGCTCGATCCTGATCGAGGCTGGCGGGGTTCAGGTTCGGGTGTGGGCGGATGCGCACCGCAACGTCCTGCATGTTCAGGTGATGTCGCCCGAACCTGTGCAGGTGCGCGCGGACCCAGACGTGTGGGAGCGCAGTCTGCTGGCCTGCCCTGCAAACAAGATTGCCCGTGAGTCGTTCCCTGCAGTCCCCCCCCAGGACACCTTTCTGGCGAGCGCGGACGGTGCGGACGAGGCGTTGCAGAATCCCGCGATCTGGTATTTCTGGGTTGGCGACGCGAGCGTCTATCCGCTGGACTTGCGGGATTACCGCGTGGAGGAGATGGCGCGGTCGTTCCCGGACCCGTTCCGCTTCGGCACGTTCGGCAACCTGCTGGACATGACGGTTGACGGGAAGCGTGCGCCGCGCCGGGTCGCAAGCGGGACATCCGTGGATGTCCGCGTCTATGCCCTGCGGATGCAGACACCGGAACCGGCGAGGGAATGGGGCGATGCCATCCGGAAGATGGCGGAGCGCCCGGTGGAGGTCGCGGCGGACTGGGAGGCGCATTGCGCGTGGTGGCGCGACTTCTGGGCGCGTGGATGGATCTGCGCTTCGGACACGCGCGTTGACACGTCGGCCCGCAACGCGCTCAAAGGCGAATACGCCGGAGGGCGCGCGGATGACGCCGACGGTGCGGCGCTGGTTTCGCGGGCATACATGGTCAACCGCTTCTTCATGGCCGCCCAAAGCCGCGGGCCGTATCAGGCGAAGTTCAACGGCGGCCTCTTCACGCAACAGCTGCGCGTGGACAAGGAGCGCCCCTTTGCCGTGAGGCAGGCGGACGGAAACTGGCTGACGCATGAGGATGACCGGATGTGGGGGCGGCGTTTCACGTTCCAGAACCAGCGGCTCCTCTACTGGCCGTTGCTGATGAGCGGCGACTTCGACCTGATGAAACCGTTCTTTGACCAGTACCTGCGCTTGCTCCCCATGCGCAAGGCGATCACCAAGGCGCACTTCGGGCATGACGGTGCCTACTACCGCGAGAACATCGAGCTCGACGGTGCCGAGCGCGATTGCGATAAAGGCATCCTCCCCCCCAAGACCCAGCCGGGCGAAACCTACGGGGGCTGGTACCATGACTATTATTTTACCGCTGGGCTCGAGACCGTCACCATGATGCTCGATTACGTGCGTTACGCGCCCGACGGCGCCGCCTTTTGCGAAGAGGCCCTGGTCCCCTTCGCACGCGAAATCCTCACGTTTTTCGACCAGCACTACCCCCGGGACGCCAACGGGAAGATCCGCCTTGAACCCGCCCAGGTCCTGGAGACCTACTGGGTCGCCGTGAACCCCGCCCCCGACATCGCCGGCCTGCGCTACTGCATCGAGGGGCTGCTGGCGCTGGACGCCGGGACACCGGACGACCAGGCCCACTGGCGGCGGCTCCACGTGGACCTGCCGAGGGTCCCCCTGCGCGAGATCGAGGGCCGTACCGCCATCGCCCCCGCCGACACGTGGGAGAAGTGCCACAACAGTGAAATCGGCGAGCTGTACCCTGCCTTCCCGTTCCGCCTGTTCGGATTGGCGGAGGGGTCAAAGGACATTGTGGACTGGACGATCCGGAACCCTGCGAACAAAGGCGCGATGCAGTCGCACTGCTGGGCGCAGAACGAGATTTTCTGGGCGTTGAGCGCGAACGCGAAGGAGAGTGCGGAGGGGCTGGTCAAGCGTTTCCGGACCGCCACGCCAATCTGCCGTTTCCCGTTGTTTGGCAGGGAGGGCCCCGACTCCTGCCCGGACTTCGACCATTTCGGGGCCGGGGCGATCGCGCTCCAGCGGATGCTGGCGCAAGAGTCGCACACGGGCAAAATCTACCTCTTCCCCGCATGGCCCGCGCAGTGGGATGTTGACTTCAAACTCCACCTGTCCAAAGGCACGATCGTCACGGGTCAAGTCAAAGACGGTAAAATCGTGACGTGGGATATCACTCCCCCCGCGCGCAAGGCGGATGTGGAGATCCTCTTAGCCCCCCTCCCAGAATAGGTCGTTCTATTTTGCACTTCGCGATTGTAGGTTTTTTGAAAATCGGGGTTGTCGCGCAAGCATAGTTTGTCGTATACTCTCTCCCTTCTTTTTATGCGCATTCTGACACGATATGTTTTGCGAGAGTTTTTGGTGCCGCTCGGGTATTGCCTGTTCGGATTCATGGGCATCTATGTGTTGTTCGAGCTGTTCAACTCCGTGAGTCGCCTGATCGAGGCCAAGCCGCCGTTCCTGATGGTGGTGGCGTATTTCCTCGGGTATATCTCACCGTACTTCGAACGGCTGTTCCCTGCGGCGCTGATGCTGGCGGCACTGTACACCATGTGGAACTTCTGCCGCCACAGTGAGATCACGGCGATGCGCGCGAGCGGCATCGGGTTCATCGCGATTGTCCGCCCGCTGCTGTCGGTCGCGGCAGTGGCGACGGTCGCGGTCGCGCTCCTGAACGAGTTTTACGCGCCGTATGCGTCCGAATGGGCGTTCGGCTTGCGTGAGACCCATTTCCAGCCCGTGACGGGGATTGTGAAGGAGAACGTCCTCTACTACAACCTGCCCGCCGGGCGGCAGTGGCGCGTAACCCGCATGAACCTCGACAACCCCAACGTGCTGGAGGGGGTCCGCCTCTCCTTCGACCGCCCGGACGGGAGCCGCCACCTCGACATCACCTGCCGCACAGCCGAATACCTGGACGGTGTGTGGTGGCTGTCCTACCCGCATTATCGGTATTTCGACGAGCTGAACTCGCCGATCGAAGACCCTTACCCCGCGCTGACGTCGTTGTCTATCCGCGCGTTCCCGGAATTCGACGAGACGCCGCGCGACTTCCTGCTGATGAACAAGCATTGGCAATATTACACCACGCGCGATATGGTACATTACCTCCAGACGCATCCCAGCGTTGACGGGAGCGACCGCATCGCGCGGCGCTACGACATCGGTGCAAGGCTCTTCGCGCCGCTCTCGTGTCTCGTGATCACGCTCTTCGCGATCCCGGCGGGGGTTGTCACGGGGCGACAAAGCGTGTTCTGGGGGGTAATTGCGGCGGTCGCCATGTTCTTCGGTTTTTACGCGACAGATATCCTGTGCATGGCACTGGCGAAACGGATGTGGTTGCCTGTCCCTGTCGCGGTAGTCCTGCCCAACCTCGTCTTCCTGACCGTGGGCCTCGTGCTCTTTTACCGTCAACGGTAGCCGCTACTCTATATTTTGCACTTGCTCGCGGGCGGCTTCAAGACCGGCCTTGAATGCGATGACCAGGCGTGTGATTTCCGCATCGTTCGCCTTGGAGCCGACGGTGTTGATCTCGCGGAACAACTCCTGGCACAGGAAATCGAGCGTACGCCCGCAGGCGTGTCCCTCGTCGAGTGTCTTGGTGACTTGCGTGAAGTGGCTCGCGAGGCGCGTCAGTTCCTCGCTTACGTCACAGCGATCCGCGAACACGGCGACCTCCCGGGCGAGTAGCGCGGGGTCAACCACACCCTCTTTGCCGGAACCCAGCAACTCGGCGAGACGCTTCTCCAGCAGCACCTGATAAGCCTTCGGCACTTCCGCCGCGAGGGGGGCAATCCTTTCGCTGACATGCTGGAGCGCGTCGAAGCGTTGGCGTAAATCGGTTTCAAGGGCAGCACCCTCAAGCTGGCGCATCTCGGCGAGTTTCTCAAGCGCGGCCTGGACGGCCTGCTCGATAAGCGGCCACAACACGGTGGGGTCGTCGCCCAGCACCGACCCGCGCATCATCTCCGGCAAGCGCAGTAACGTGCTGGCACGGAGGTCGTCGCTCAGCCCCAACTCGGTTGCGGCGTTGCGTAACACCGCAACCTGCGCTCGCGCTTTCTCGACATCAAAGAGGTTCGTGCTCCCCCCGCTGCCTGTTGCGGCGGAGAGGGCAATCGTCCCCTTGACATATCCGCGCACAATCCTCGAATGAATCAGCGCGTGGAGCTTCGGTTCGAGACACCCCAGCTCGCGGGGCATCGAGACATTACAGTCAAACTGCTTACGGTTCACCGTGCCGAGCTCGACAATCGCCTTGATGCCGTTCGCCTGCGCCTCGCCGCACCCAAATCCTGTCATGCTGACAATCGCCATACCTTCTCCTTTGTGAAGGAATTGATGATAGGGGAATCAACGCGGAAACGCAAATGCAAGGGGCTCTTTTCCACGCGACACCACCGGATCGTGCAGCGGCTAAATCCATCCGCGTTGTTTGACGGCCTTGCTCACCCGCTCGATGGCGATCATGTAGGCCGCGTCGCGCAGATAGACGTTGCGCTGTTTGGCAAGGTCATAGACGGCGCGGAAGGCGCTCACCATCACGCGGTTCAACTTCTCCAGCACCTCCTCGCGGCTCCAGAAGTAATTCATGTTGCACTGGACCTGCTCGAAGTAACTGCATGTCACGCCGCCCGCGTTGCACAGGAAGTCAGGGATCAGCAGGATACCGCGCGCCTGGATCAGCGGGTCGCAGTCCGGCGTGACCGGGCCGTTGGCACCCTCGGCGATGAAGCGGACGCGCTTGGAGATGTTCGGGAACACCTCGGGTGTGATCTGGTTCTCGAGGGCCGCCGGGATGAGGATGTCCACGTCCTCGGAGAGCCACGCGTCGCCGGGGAGCATCTCGTAGCCGAGGGCCTTGGCCTTGGCCTTGTCAATACTGCCGAAGGCGTCCTTGATGCCCACGAGCTCGTCAATGTCGCAGCCGGATTTCTTGCGGAAGGTGTAGGCGGTCTTGTCTGAGTTGTCCCAACAGGAGATGCAGACGACCTTGCCGCCGAGCTGCGTGTAGAGCTTCGCGGCGTACTCCGCCACGTTGCCGAAGCCCTGGACGCTGGCGGCGGTCTTCGCGATGTCCACCTGCTCCGCGTCGAGCAGCTCCTTGAGGGTGTAGACAACGCCGAAGCCGGTCGCCTCAGTACGACCGAGCGAGCCGCCGGTGCCGACGGGCTTGCCCGTGATGACACCAGGATAGCGACCGCCCGCCAACGTCTCATACTCGTCCATCATCCACAGCATGTGCTGGCCGTTCGACATCACGTCCGGTGCCGGCACGTCAATGACCGGGCCCAGCTGCGAGAACGTCTGGCGGATGAAGCCGCGGCACATCCGTTCCTGCTCGCCCATGGACATCACGCGCGGGTCGCAGACGATGCCGCCCTTACCGCCGCCGAGCGGGATGTCCACCACGGCGCACTTCCACGTCATCCACATCGAGAGCGCGCGCACGGTGTCGGCCGTCTCATGCGGGTGGAAGCGCAGACCACCCTTGGCCGGACCCCGCGCGTCGTTGTGCTTGATACGGTACGCCTTGAAGACCTTGGTCGAACCGTCGTCCATCTTGACGGGGATTGAGAAATGAAATTCTTTCATCGGCTCACGGAGCAGATCACGCGCGCTCTGCTCAAGACCGATCATGTCTGCCACTTTGTCGAATTGCACCTGTGCGTTTTCAAACGGGTTGTATGCCATAACGTTACCTCCATGAATCTGGATTGCCTCCAAAAAAAAACGGGATAACAATATCTATTCTCTCCACTCCTGTCAATATTGGACTTAAAGATTTTTAGAAAGATATTGCAAAGCCAACGTTAAAGATTATACCATATCTACTCACAAATGGAGGAAGGGAAACATGACACGGGAAATGAATTTTCTGAACCGGAAGGGTTTGGACGTTGACGCGATTGATCGCGAGAAACTGCTGGCGGTCTTTGCGGAGGAGATGGATGCGGGATTGGCAGGGCACGAATCGAGCCTGCGGATGATCCCGTCGTTCATCTCGATTGATCGGCCGGTCAGGACTGGCACGCCTGTCGTGGTGCTGGACGCGGGGGGGACCAACCTGCGCGCGGCGGTCGTGACCATCGGCGCGGACGGGAAGGCGAACATCGGCGCGTTCGCAAAACAGCCGATGCCGGGGACGCAGGGCGAGCTGTCGGCGGAGGCGTTCTTCGAGGCGTTCGCGGAGTTCCTGATGCCGGTCGTCGGGGCGGCGGACACCATCGGTTTTTGCTTCTCGTATGCGGCGGAGATCCTGCCGGACTGCGACGCGCGGCTCATCAAATGGAGCAAGCAGATTCAGGTGCCGTCGGTCGAGGGGCAACTGATCGGCACGGGGCTGAAGGAACGTCTCGCACGGCGCGGACTCCGGCGGCGCATCGTCATCCTGAACGATACGGTCGCGACGCTGCTGGCGGGCAAGAGCGCGGGCGTGACGAAAAATTATTCCGCCTATGTCGGCTTCATCCTCGGCACTGGCACGAACACGGCATACGTCGAACAGAACGCGCGGATCACGAAGCGCACGGACTTGACCCCGGGCGAGTCCATGGTCATCAATGTCGAGTCGGGCGGCTTCCGGCGCATCGGGCAGACGCCGTTCGACAAGCAGTTGGATGCGCAGACGCTGGACCCCGGCTATTACACGTTCGAGAAGATGATCTCCGGCGCGTACCTCGGGAGCATCGGGTTTGTCGTGCTGAAAGAGGCGGCGAAGGAGGGGTTGCTCTCCGAGGGGGGGGCTGCCGCGATACGCTCGTGGGACGCGCTTTCCAACAAGCACCTCGATGATTTCTGCGGGGGGGGGGCGACGGCGGATAATCCGTTCCTGGATGCCGCGTTCACGCCGGAGGACCACGAAGCGGTCAAGCGGCTCTGCACCCCCGTGTACGAGCGGGCGGCGGTGCTGACCGCCGTCAATCTCGCGTCCGCGATTCTCAAGACGGGCGAGGGCAAGGACCCGTCGCGCCCGGTCTGCGTGAACGTTGACGGCTCGACGTACTACCGGACGCTCACGGCGGATTTCCAGAACCGTGTGCAACGCGAGCTTGCGGCGCTCCTCCAGCCGCGCGGTATCGCGTATGAGCTCATCAAGGTGGACGACTCCCCCGTCATCGGCGCAGCGGTCGCGGGGCTGGTTTGATTTTTTGAAACAATGTTGCTCGTTTCACACAGAGCCACAGAGCCACAGAGTTTGCACAGAGAAAACAAAAAGAAATCCTCTGTGTAAACTCTGTGACTCTGTGGCTCTGTGTGAAACAATAAGGAGGGCAAAATGTGTCAATGGAAAGTTAATTTTCGATACAATGCTGACCCTGCCGCCGTCGAGCCTGTTGTGCGGCAGACGCTTCTTTCACGGAAGCTGTTGCGTGGCGTGGCGCGTTTGGGCATCGCGGTCTCGGGGGGGGCGGACTCGGTGGCGTTGCTTCATCTGTTGCTGCCGATCTGCCGCGAGAAAAAAATCGAGCCAGTCGTCCTGCACCTGAACCACGGGCTTCGCGAGGCTTCCGAACAGGAGGCGGTGTTTGTCCAAGAACTCGCGAGCCAAGCCGGAGTACAGTGTATCAGTCAGAAACGGCAGGTCACGGTGTCGGCGGGGGTCTCGCTGGAGATGGCGGCGCGTGAGGTGCGGCAAACGTTCTATGCGGAATGTTGCGCGTCCGCCCGCCTCGACGCAATCGCCACAGGGCACAACGCAGACGATGTCGCCGAGACGCTGCTTCTTCGCCTCGCCCGCGGCGCGGGTGCGACAGGACTCAGCCCCCTTTTGAAAGGGGGTGCCCGAAGGGCGGGGGTTTGTCTCCTCCGCCCCTTACTGAACATCTCCGCCAACGCCCTCCGCGACTGGTTGCGGCAACGGGGTATCGCATGGTGTGAGGATGCGTCGAACGCGGACACGGGCATCCCCCGCAACCGCGTGCGCCACGATGCGCTGCCGACGCTTGAAAACGCTTTCGGTCATGCGCTACGCCCCTCGCTTTGCCGTACCGCCGACATCCTGCGCGAGGAGGACAACCTGCTTGACGCGCTTGCGCAGAGACAGATGAAAAAATGTGTCGCGGGAAATGCACTGCTCATCAAACCATTGCTCAAACGGCACCTTGCGCTCCGCCGGCGCATCGTCCGCCTGTGGCTCTTTGAGAACGGCGCCGCGTTTGCCAGCGGGTTCGACACGGGTGAGCGGCTGTTGGGGCTGTGCGCCGACGGTGCGAAGACACGTCTGCAACTCACGGACGGCGTCGCTGCCGTGAGCGACGGTACGGTGGTGATACTGGTGCGGCGGAAAACGCCAGCGGAACCTGTCGTTCTCGTGACGGACGAGATATGCTGTTGGCGGAACCTGACGTTTTTGTGTTCGTCTGCGCACGGCGTTGAGAGCGTCGCGCACGGCATCGGTAACTATCCTGCGGTTTGCACCATTGACCCGGATGCGTGCGACGGGCTTCCCCTTGTTGTACGGAGCCGTAAGCCGGGCGACCGCCTCGCGCCTTACGGGATGCGCGGCACGAAGAAAGTGCAGGACATCTTCGTTGACGAAAAAGTCCCCGAGTACCTGCGCGATACCATCCCCCTCCTCACCTGCGGCGGTGCGATTGTCTGGATTCCCGGTTTCCGCATCGCTCAGCCCTTTGCTGTCCAGTCCTCGACATCGCTCAGCCTGCGCGTCGAAACCGACGTGCAGGTCTAATCTCCCTTCGAGACACCGCCCCGCGTTTGTGCCCTGCCATCCTTTTGCCCCTGTGCCCACCCCGCCGCCCCCCCCCTGGAAAAAAAATGATTTTTTTTTAAATTTCCTGTTGACAGGCGCGGCGCGGTTGTGGTAAATTGCCCGTACTTTCCCGCACACCAGGGGG
>WRML01000007.1 GCA_009777165.1 Kiritimatiellota bacterium | reverse complement strand
CACTTACTCCCTGGGAGGGGACAGGTGGCGGCCCGGAACCCCCCGAATCCCACCCCCCCCCCCCTGACGCGGGGGGGCATGCAGACGAGAGGCCGTTGCGGGCCGCCCCCCCCCCGGACGACCGCCCCGCCGCCCCGGGCCCCCCCGCCCCCGGGGCCGTGGACAAGGGCCAGGATGGCGGGATCGGCCCACCAGAAATGTAGGATGGAAAGCATCCAGGCGCCAAGGGGGTCCAGGACATCCGTCCAAGCTTTCAACTCGGCCTGGCTGTTGACGCCGCCCTTGATGGCGTCATGAAGCGTCGGGGCCCTGCCGACGGGCGGCGTCGGTGCGGTCACGAAGAGCGGGACCGCCGCGACCGCCGCCAGTGCCCAGATCCAGCATTTTCTCATCATCTGTTTCCTCATCATTCCTTTCCTTTTCCTTTTCCTTTCCAATTTCCCATTTAATAAAGCCAACATATCACATTCCCCCACCCCGCGCAAGGGCACGCCGACAAAGGCGATGAAGCTAAAATCCTGATGTGTGTCAATTACTATGTCTCCCAAGGCGCGACATTAGACGGTGGGGGGCTTATCGGTGGGGAGACCGCGCTTCATCAGGTGGCGCAGTGGACAAAAAATGTCGATCTCTTAACGTATCTCGTTGCCTTAGGGGCGGATATCAACAAGAAAGACCAGTGGGACCAAACCCCGCTTCTGTATGCAGCGCGTGAAAATGAGAATCTTGACATTCTCAAATTTTTCGTAGACCAAGGGGCGGATCCCAACGCGAAAAACAAATATGGCGAATCCCCGATTCGTTTTGCGGCGGAACAGAATAAGAATGCCAAAATCATTGAATTTCTTATTGAGAAGGGGGCGGATGTCAATGAGCGATCGGCTGTTTACAAAGGCGGCACCCCACTCCATTTTGCGGCGGCACATAATGAGAACGTCGAAGTCCTGAAAATCCTTCTGGCAAACGGCGCGGATGTGAATGCGAAAAGATACGACGATGTGACGCCACTTTATCTGGCGGCTAGCTACAACCCAAATGTTGAAGTCGCCAAGTACCTTGTTTCCCAAGGCGCAGACAAGAATGTGAAATACAACAGTTTCAACCTGCTTGATGCGGCATCGGAAAATGCGAATGCCGAGGTTGCAAAATTTTTAGAATCCGAAGGGATTGACGAAAGGGTTGATGTTTTTGCGAAAATAAAATATTACTGGACAGGGTTCTCTGGATTGATCGTTGCGCTAATAGGAGTGATAGGCGCTATTATTGGCAGTATCATTGGATGTTACCACAGTATCAAGAAAGCAAAATGGTGGTTGCCACACGCGTTTATCTTCTGCTTTATCATTTACTGTTTGGTGTATCGGCTCATCTCCTCTCCTCATTATAACTACGGTCCAGAAGGTCTGTTGCCTATCATCGGGCTGGCAGTCGTAGGTTCTTTCATTTTATCGTTGGGATGGCTGGTCAGTTGGGTGTGGCTGTTGTGCCATAAATGCTGGAAAAAAGCACTCGCTAGTGTTGGTCTTTGGTTGCTGGTTGGTGGTCTTCAAATGGTTTGGTTTATAGGGTCGCTCATTTCTAACAGTTTCCAATACTTTTTTTGGCTTCCGTTTCCTCCGTTATGATGAAACGCACGTTCCAAAACTTGAAGTCCCAATTTGGCCTATCACGTTTGATGCAAACACAGACATTAGAGCCATCAACATGTCATCGAATGACGCGAATAAAACGAATAAGAAAAACATTCGCGAACATTCGTGTCATTTGATGACACAATGAAACGGATGATTTTTTGACAGGATGACAGAATTTTTTTATAAAAACCTTTGTGCCCTTTGTGCCTTTGTGTGAGAAAAAACCAGCCTAATATAGTCTAATGGAAATCCTCGCCACGCCCCCCCCCTCCGTTCCGCACCTTTCTTATTCTTTGCGCTTGTTTTTGCGCCTGATTCCGTCCATACTATTTACGAATGAAACGCACGTTCCAGCAGATTTTTGCTATCGCAAAGGCGACCATCCTTGAGTCGATCCAGCAGCCGATTGCGTTCCTGATTCTCACGTCGGGCGTGTTGTCCACGCTGCTGGTGCCGGTCTTCCAGTTCCACCGTTTCGGCGAGGACGGGCGGTTGGCGCGTGACAGCGGGCTCTCGTGCATGCTCATTTTCGGGCTGGTGCTGGCGGTCACGACGGCCGGAAGCGCAATCGCGGCGGAAATCACGCGCGGGACGGCGGCGGCGATTATCGGTAAGCCCGTGTCGCGCACGGTGTTCGTCGTGTCGAAGTGGCTCGGCATCTGCGGTGTCCTGCTCATCTTCTGGCTCGGCATCTCGGCCGCGACACTGCTGGCGGAGCGCGGGTCGTCGCACTATGTCATGCCGGACCTCGCGGAACACGCGCATGACGCTTCGGGGGACTGCGATTGCGATTCGCCGGGACACTACACGGACACCCTGACGTTGTGGCTCGGGTTCGGCGGTGTCGGCGTGGCGATGCTGGTTGCCGCACTGCGCCACTATTTCGAACGGAAGCGTTTCGGGGTGAGCGCATTTGCCGGGGTCGCGGCCTCGCAGTTGTGCGTCGTTGGGTTGTGCGGTTTTTACAACCGTTTCGGGTCTCTCCAATTGACGGCATACGCGACGGGACTCGACTGGCGGATCCTGTCCGCCGCACTGCTGGTGCTGTTCGCGCTCCTGCTGTTCGCTTCGCTGGCGACCGCCTTGGCGACGCGTCTCCAGACGGGCCCGGTGCTGGCGATCTGCGTATTGGTGCTAATCATCGGGCTGGCGGGCGACACGTTCACCATGAACGCAAGCCTCTCGTCGTGGCGCGGTCTGCTGACCGGACTCGTGCCGGACATCCAGCATTTCTGGATGTGCGACGCGCTGGCGCACGGCGGGCGTATCGCCTGGTCGTATGTCGTGCAAGCCGCCGTGTACGCGCTGACGTGCTGCGCATTGTTCCTCACCGCCGGATGCTTCGCGTTCCGGATGCGAGACCTCGGATAACAATGACATGAAATTTTTCTCACACAAAGGCACAAAGGACACAAAGGGTTTTATTCGAAAAAATCCTGTCAATCCTATTCATCCTGTAATCCTGTCAAAAACCCGAAGCAATGCCTTTGTGTCCTTTGTGCCTTTGTGTGAGAAAAATATGCCTTTGTGCGAGAAAAAAAGGAGTTTGTCATGATGATTGAAACCCAAAACCTTTGCAAAACGTTCCGCGACTTCTGGCGCAGGCCGGTCGTCGAGGCGGTGAAACGCCTGACCCTCTCCGTGGATCACGGCGAGGTGTTCGGCTTGCTGGGCCCGAACGGTTCGGGGAAAAGCACGACGCTGAAAATGTTGCTCGGGCTGCTCCACCCCACATCGGGGAGCATCCGCGTCTTTGGCAAAAATCCGCAGGACGTGACGGTCAAGTCGCGCATCGGGTATTTGCCGGAAGTCTCGCACCTGCACGAATTTCTGACCCCGCGCGAGACGCTGATGTACTACGCCTCGCTCTTCGGCCTGCCGCGCAAGGCGGCGGTCCGGCGCACAAACGAACTGCTGGAGATGGTCGGGCTGACCCACGCCGCAGACCGCGCGGTCGGGCGGTTCTCGAAAGGCATGGCACGGCGCGTGGGACTCGCACAGGCGCTCATCAATGCGCCTGAACTGTTAATCCTCGACGAGCCGACCTCCGGCCTCGACCCCATCGGGTGCCGCGAGGTGAAGGACCTCATCCTCCAGCTCACCCAAAACGGCGTGACCGTGTTGATGACCTCCCATCTGCTCGCGGACGTGGAGGACGTCTGCGCCCGTGTCGCGATCATGGACAAGGGAGCCCTGTGCGCACACGGGCAGATCCGCGATCTCCTGCGCAACCCGGATGTCATCCGCTTCTCCGTCCAGGGGTTGTCGGGCGACGACGCGACCGCCGTCCGTACCATCATCGAGAAGCACGTCGGGTACCCCGTCCAGCAGGACTATCCCGAGATGAGCCTCGAGGCGTACTTCCTCAACGTCGTCAACCGCGATGCCTCGCAGAAGGCGTTTGATGTCGCGCCATTCCTGAGGGAGCAATGACATGAGATTTTTCTCACACAAAGGCACAAAGGACACAAAGGATTTTATTGAAAAAAATCCTGTCAATCCTATTGATCCTGTAATCCTGTCAAAAACCCGAAGCAATGCCTTGGTGTCCTTTGTACCTTTGTGTGAGAAAAAATCATGGCGCAGAATCCTCGGCATCGCCCTGCTGGCGATACGCGCGTCGCTGAGGACGAAGACCGTCGTCGCGCTGTTTGTGTTGCTGGCGGTATGTGTGCTGTTGCTACCCAACGTCATCAAGAGCGACGGCACGGCGGAGGGGTCGTGCAAAATCTTGTTGATGTACACCATCGGGTTTTCGTTCGGCATCCTGTGCCTCTCCACGTTGTGGGCGGCATGTGCCTTGTTCGCGGCGGAGATTGACAGTCTGCGGATTCAGCTTTCGGCGGTCAAGCCCGTCCGCGCCTCGGAGTTCTGGCTCGGCAAGTGGCTTGCGCTGTTGACGCTGAACGCGTTCCTGCTCGCGGTCGTGTATGGGGGGGGGTACGTCCAGCTCCGTTGGCAGATACACAAGAACGGCTGGGACGAGCAGGTCACGCTCGCCAGCCGGAACGTCATGCGCCCTATCCTCCCGACCCCCCAGCAGGAGGCGCGTGAGACATACGAGCATTTGAAACAGAACAACGCCCTGCCCGAGGGCCTCAGCGAACGTGCCATCCTGCGCACACTTGAGGAGCGGGCAAATGAGCGGTACGACATCATCAACCCCGGCGAGCAGACGCAATGGCGGTTCCGTCTTGGGCATCCGCTGCGCACGGACGATCCGGTCACCGTGCGCATCCGCTTCGACACGGAATACAGTACGCGCACAGAAGTGAAGGGCATCTTCCGGCTTGAGGCGAACGGCCGCGCCGTCGAGGTCCCCCTGGACGACTTCTCCCTGAACGAAATCGAGTTTGCCGTGCTGGGCGAGGCGTTCGGGACAGGGACGGCAACGGCTCGAGAGCAATCATCGAATGAAACGAATAAAACGAATGCTTCGCGTCAATTCGATGACACGACAAGGGCATTCACCCTCCGTTTCCGGCACACAGGCGACCCGGAAAAATCCTCCGCGCTCATGTTGCGTTTCCGGCAGGACGTGGCGTTGCTCACGCCGGGGGGGATGTTCGAGGCAAATCTTGTCCGCTCCGCACTGCTTCAGTGGAGCGTGTTGGCATTGCTTGCCGCATTCGGGCTGATGCTCAGTGCGGGGTTCTCGCTGCCCGTCGCGATGTTCGCGGCGACCGTCCTGTTGACGCTGGTGATGGTTGGGAACGCCGTTGTGGAGATCACGTCGCAGGAGGATGAAAAGGAATGGACCAACCGCCCCGGCATCTGGGTCTCGCGGGGGGTCACCGCGCTCACGCAACACGCCATGCAAAACGACCCGCTCGAATCCGTCACCCGTGGCGAACGCATCGTGCCCGAAGCGCTTTACAACGCATTACTCTGGAATGTACTGTTAACGCCTACGCTATGTGCGATGCTTGGCATCTATTTTTTTCGCCACCGCGAGCTGGCATCCTCGAGGAGTTCCTCATAGGAAAGGGACGAAGGAGACTTAGGGGACGGAGGTGTCTACCCGGTGTCTCCCCTTACGCGGGGAGAGCGGATGTTTTATGGCGTGCGGGGGCTCGCCGCCGTTCGGGGACGGTTGTAGGGTAGGGGGTATGTGCCCGTCCGGCCGCCGATGCGTGGAGTTGTATGCGCCCCCTCAGGAAGAAACCCCCGAGCGTGAACGCGGTGGCGAGTCGCCGCACTCCAGAGGGGCACAAAACAATTCCCCTGTATCCCTCGCCACTCGTCACCAAAAAAAGTCCTTGCTTTCCGGACCGAGGGAATGATATGATTCCAAGCATGAAAAAATTACACGTTTCTTTTTTATTTTTTGCAGTGCATGGGTTTGTTGCGCTGGCGCAACAGCCGCAGACGCCATTTGAGATGGCGATGGTTTTGGAGCGCAATCTCGCATCGGGTATCGGCATATTGATGCCGGACCCGGAGATGCCGTTCGTCAGTTACCACGGCGTGCTGCCCTTGCCGGGGCCGGCCCCCGCGGGCTTTCCGCAGGGTTTCCTCAATGGCCTCGTCAGCATGCAGCAATTCGGGGTGACGGTTTATCCCGTCACGCTCTGCGTGGATGACAACACCGGGGTCACCGCGTTTTATAATGCCGATCAGGTGCCGTTCTGGACGGAAACGCCTGACGGCTCTTATTATGCGAACTGGCTCTTGCAGCTTCACGGCAATGTCCCGTCGCAGACGGCGGAGTTGCTGAAACCGTCCCATGTCGAGGCCCGCTGGGTGTTCGTTGAGGAGGGGGACATCCCTGCCTTCCATGCGGGATGGCTCGCCCACCTGCCCCCGCCTACGCCGCCGCCGTCGGCCAACGTGCCTGTGCTGAACGTCACGGCGTTCGTCCCGGCCGCGGACACGTTCCACTTCGCCTCGGCATGGAACACGACCGCCTTTTTCCCCGCCTCGCTGATGGATGTCTTTTTCACCACGGACCTGTCCGCGCCGGACTGGTCGGTCGTGAAGACGGTGCCCGTCGCCGCCGCCGGGCCCGGCACGGCGTTCTTCGAGGTGCCGCGCGCGGCGCTCCCCCCGTCCACGCCGCCGCCTTCCGCGCATGACCCGAATTGTTTGCCGGTGACGAACATTGTGGTTTCGCCATTAGACTCCGCAGTCAGCTACACCAATGTCACCTGCGACTGTTCCCTCCCGGCGCAGAAGCCTTCGGGCTTTTTCTGTCTCGGCATCCGGGAGCTCGGCAGCGGCATCCCCCCCGCATGGTGGAGGGTCCTGTACGGTTTCTCGCCTTTCGATTCGTGGGAGGATGACGTTGACTTCAATGGCGACGGCAACACGAACCGTGAGAAATATGGGCTGGGGCTGAATCCCATCGCGCCGCCCGGCGGCGGCGCCGGCGCGGCAGTCCTCTATACCTATGACGTTGACGACCGTCTCACGCATACGTTCCCCGGCCCTTCCGGCGCCGCCGCCGTCAGGAACCTCTCCCCCGTCGGGAACCCCAATGTCCAGCAGGAAAGGAATGCGCCGTGAAGAAGTTTTTAGTTTTTAGTTTTCAGTTTTTAGTTTTTAGTTTTCAGTTTTTAGTTTTTAGTTTCCAGTTTTTAGTTTCCAGTTTCCAGTTTTTAGTTTTTAGTTTTCAGTTTTTAGTTTTTAGTTTTCGAAGGCCGTCGAGGGCCGTCGACAGCCATCGAGGGCCTTCGACAGCCATCGGTGCGTGTCGAGGGCCGTCGACAGCCATCGATAGCCGTCGAGTGCCGTCGGGGGCTTTCGGCAACCTTCGGCGGCTTGCGGTGGCGGCGCTGGCGCTGCCGCTTGCGCTCTACGCCCAGGACGGCTGGTTCGACGGTCAGGCGGAACGTGTCGAGCCGGGAAGTTTCACCGTCACGGGCGGCCCGTTGTTTGTCCCGCCGATGAAGGCGATGGTGTCCGCCGTCGCCGTGCCCCCCGATGACTCGGAGCTCGCCGAACTCGCCCGAGGACTTCTGTATGACCCCGTGCGGATCTTCAACCATGTCCGCGACACCATCGGTTACACACCTTACTTCGGGCTGCTCAAAGGCGCGCAGCAGACCCTCCTTGAACGGAGCGGCAACGATTATGACCAGGCGGCGCTGCTGTTCCGCCTTCTGGAGCTTTCGGGATTCTCGCCCGTCTTCGGTTACGGCGTGATGACCATCCCCCGCAATGACGCCGCCGCCTGGCTCCGCACGACGGTCTCCACGCCCGCGATCGAGTCGCTTCTCTCGAACGGCGGCATCCCGTACAGCTACAGTTCGTCCAGTTTCCACATCAACCGCGTGTGGGTCGAGGTGGACATCGGCGGGACGGTCTATAAGCTCGACCCCGCCTTCAAATGCTACGCCGAAACCAGCGGCCTCGACATCCGTTCAACGATGGGCTATTCCCGTTCAAGCCTGCTGACCGCCGCAGGGGGGACCGTCGGCGTGAACTCGATCCAAAACCTGAACCAGACCGCGCTCTTCACGTACCTTGACGGGCTGGCGATAAACCTGCTCGAAATCCTCGGGACGACGTACCACGGCGCGTCCATGGACGACATCCTGGGCGCCTCCGCAATTCTCCCGGAGCCCGTGGCGGAACTCCCCGTGTCATTGCGTTTCCCCGTGTCGGGCGCGGGGACGTGGGCGGCGATTCCCGAAGCGGACCATCACACCGTCACCGTCACGCACGACGGCCTTGACCCCGTCCTGCTCCGGACCAGCGACATCGCGGGACGGCGGCTCTCCGTCACGTACTCGAAGACCCCCCAGTCCCCGCAGATGGCGATGATGCAGGAGGAGGAGGCGCTGGCGCTTGCATGCACGAACATCGTGTTGGACGTGGACCTGCCGGTCCCGGCCGACCCGTACGGCGGCATCATGCCGCTGGCGTTCTACTCGTACACGTTCCCCGAGAAAGTCAGCGGCTGGCTGTCCTACCAGGTGGGGATGACGTGGAACGATGGTAACCCGCTCGCCTTCGATTACAACATCAGGTGGGACAGCAACTCGAGCGGGGCCTTCTCCTTGGCGCAGGGGGGGGGGATCGTCTATAACCATTCGGGGGGGATGCCCATCACGGTGGTCTTCTCCGGCGTGGGGCAGTCCCCGGGGGTGAAGAGCGCGCTGCTGAAGATTTCCGCCAGGCGTTCGGGGACCTCGACGTGGTATGACGACGATTACGCATTCTCCGGCACCGTCGCCGCCACGCCGAGCCTCTCGGTCTCTGGCACCACCGTGGCGACGACCTACCACCAGCAGGCGTACTCGACCAACACGTTCACGATCCACAATACCGGGACGCTCCCGCTGACCCTCACGACGATGACGCTCTCCGGCGGGACCCCGGCGCGCTTCTCGCTGATCTCGGGGCACACCGCCGGATCGGTCCCTGCGGGGGGGAGCCGCACGGTCACCTGGCGGTACGACTCGACGACCGTCGGCACGCACACGACCAACGTCCGCTTCGGCCTCACCTACGACGGGATCACGTACTCGCCCGGCGACATGATCCTCCTGCAGGGACAGACGCTGTCCGTCAACTTCGCCACGCTCTGGCTCGACGACGACATCCTCGCCACCGAGTCGGCGACGCCCCTGTCGAACACCGCCACGCTGACGCTCGCCATCGACCACCCCTACGCGGCGACGGGCGGGACCTACGCCGACCAGACCGTCCAATACCCCCTCAAACGCGGCGCGACGTATGCCATCGTCCACGGCTTCGGCGGCTCCGAGACCGGGTTCCCGCTGGACAAACGCCGCCGCAGGGCCGAGTCCTACAAAGCGCAGGGGCTCTCCCTCACCTCCCGTGAGATGCAGACCGAATCCCTCAACCTCATGGGGCAGGGGTGGATGGAGCAGACCGCCATGCAGGAGGCGCTGCTCAACCGCATGGCGGGCGTGCGCGATGTGACGCACCACCGCTTCGGGCTCGCGGCGCAGGAGGAGGGCTGCTACGTGGACGTCAAGGCGCAGTTCAGCTCCGCCGCCTCCGCCGCAGGGCTCCTGTCGGATACCTCCGCCGCGTTCAAGGCCGGGGGGCTCCTCCAGAGCGCCATGGAGCACTCCATCATCGAGCAGACCCTGAGCGCCGGCGCCTCCGCCGCCTCCACCGTCAAGATGCTCACGCTCGCCAACGCCAAAGGCGTGAAAGTCCACTATGCCGACAACAACAACTTCACCGCCGTCGCCGCGCTCCTGAAGGGGTACCCGTCGAGCGACCTCTACGCGCTCGCCGCGTTCATGGGCAACGGGGGCCTCGCCATCCTCCCCGAGAACGGCACCCTCACCAACGGGCAGTGGGTCGGGCGCGGCTACATCGGCTACGGGCACGGGAGCGGCAGCAGCACCGTCATCCAGATGATCATCTCCGGCGACTACGGCACCCAGCACGGCGGCTACTCCGGCGACTACACCGACTGGCGCGACTACCTCTACATGAACACCTCCTTCTACAGCCTCTTCGACGAGATGGCGGTCCCCAAGACCGTGAGCTACGACCCCGTCAACCTCGCCACGGGCGACCTCTACTTCGACAGCACCGACCTCACGCTCGGCACCTCCGGCGTCCGCGGGCTCACCCTCGGCCGCCACTACACCAGCGCCGCCAACAACCGCGACGGCACCCTCGGCCGAGGCTGGACGCACGCCTACGACATCCGCCTCGACGACTACACCGACTACAAGGCCGCCTTCGGCCTCCGCGCCCCACGCGACGCCGTGCCCATGCTCGTCGCCGCCGCCATCCTCCCCGACCTGCTCAGCGACACGGGGGGCGCCGCCGACGCCAAACGCTGGATGTGCGCCGCCCTCACCACCCACTGGGCGACCGAATACGCCACCCGCAACGCCGTCACCGTCCACCTCGGCGACCAGTCCCTCGTGTACGTCCGCCGCCCCGGCGGCGGCTACGAGCCGCCCCCCGGCGTCACCGCGCAGCTCACCAAGTCCGGCAACCTCCACACCCTCACCGAACGCTTCGGCACCAAACGCGACTTCAACGCCAACAAGCGCCTCGCCAAAATCACCGACGCGGACGGCCACACCGTGACCTTCACCTACAACTCCCTCACCAACCTCACCAAGGTCACCGGGCACTACAGCCGCGCCCTCAACTTCACCTACAGCACCACCTCCCCCCGCCGCATCACACGCGCCTACACCTCCGGCGACGGCACCGCCCGCAACGCCTATTACGCCTACGACGCCAAGGGCAACCTCACCACCTACACCGACCCCGAGGGCAGCGTCTGGAAATACGCCTACGACGCCGACGGCCGCCTCCTCACCATCACCGACCCCGCGAACGCCGTCACCGCCTCCAACCGGTACGACAGCGTCGGGCGCGTCATGCTCCAGTGGAACGCCCACACCAACGCCTGGGACTTCCGCTACACCGGCGCCGAGACCCTCGAGACCGCCCCCGACGGCGGAACCACCACCTACCGCTTCGACGCCCGCCGCCGCGAGACGGGAAGGGAAGACCCCCTCGGCAACACCACCGCCCTCCTCCGCGACGGCCAAGACCGCGTCACCCGCGCCACCGACCCCCTCGGCAACGAGACCGTCCAGCACTACGACAGGTTCCACAACCTCACCAACCGCACCGACGCGCTCGGCAACGAATGGCGCTACGCCTACGACCCCCAGCACCGCCTCACCGCCGCCACCGACCCCCTCGGCAACACCACCACCTACGCCTACGACGCCGCCCACCGCCCCACCCTCACCACCGACCCCCTCGGCAACACCAGCACGTTCACCTACGTCGCCTCCGGGAACAACAAAGGCCTCCCCCTCACCGCCACCGGCCCCCTCGGCACGACCGCCACCTACGCCTACATCGCCACGTCCGGGTACCGCGGGGGGTACCCCTCCACCACGACCCTCAAAGGCGCCGGCCTCCCCACCGCCGGGATCGTCACCGAGACCCGCGCCTACACCACCGCCACCCGCAACCTCCCCTCCACCGTCAAGGACGCCAAGGGCAACACCACCACCTACACCTACAACAAGCGCGGCCAGACCCTCACCGTCAAAGACCCCCTCGGCAACACCACCACCCTGACCTACGACGCCGCCGGGCGCCCCCTCACCACCAAGGACCCCCTCAACCGCGTCACCTCCTACGCCTGGACCCCCTCCGGCAACCCCCGCGCCACCCTCCTCCCCAACGGGGGGGTCACCACCAACGCCTACGACCTCGCCGACCGCCCCCTCTGGACGCGCGACCCCCGCGGCACCGTCTCCAGCAACGCCTACGACATTGCCGGGCACGTCACCGAAACCTGGGCCTGGAGGGCGAACGTCCCCGTGAGCCGCGCCGCCTTCGCCTACGACGCCAACGGAAACGTGACATCGCTCACCGATGCCCTCGGCAACATATCGTATTCGCAATACGACCCCCTCAACCGCGTCGTGGAAACCACAGACCCCTTGAACAACACAATGGCAAACGCTTATGATGGCGTTGGGAATCTGGTTGCCACGACCAACGCCATAAACAAAGTCCGTCAATGGGAATACAACGCTTTGGGAAGACAGGTGAAATCCATCCGCCCCTCTGGAGCGACGGACGCTTTTGCCTACAATGCCATGGGATGGAACACGGCTTACACAAATGCGGAAGGTCATGTCTACACGATGGCCTATGACGTGTTCGGCAGAATGACTGCCGCCACCAACGCCCTCAACCAGCAAGTCTTCAGAGCATGGTACGATTACAACGGAAACATCACCAACAAGATTGACGGCAGAGGCATCTCCATCCGTTCCACCTACGATGCCCTTGACCGCTTGACCGCCGTCTTCACTAATGGTACTGCCAATACCCAGCGCATCTCCGCATTCACCTACGATGCTGTGGGGAATATGCTCACCGCTTCTAACGCCACCGCCCAACTCACATTCACCTACGATGTGATGAACCGTGTCACGAATGCCGTCACCAAGATAAACAACATAAACTACCCCACGCAATGGAAGTGCGATTTAGGTGGATTAGTTACTAACCTCACTTACGCCGTTGGCAAGAATGTTTCCTACACCCACGATGAAGACGGGCTACTTTCCTCCGTTACCGACTGGCTCGGCAACGAATGGGTTTTCACCAGAGACCCAGCGGGTCGTTTGCTCTCCCTTACGTCCCCTTCGTCCCCTATGTCCCCTACGTCCCTTTTCTCCTACGATACCGCAGGAAGATTATCTTCTTGGTCTGTGGACGGTATCGCAGGAAGAACGATAACCTACGATGCCGCCAACCGTAGAATAAGGGATGATATTACGGCTGGCGCTATCCCAAAACCTACATTACAACGAACGGCGTTGAATACGTTTGATGTTGCCGATAGATTGGTATCATCTTCTGTGCGCTATGGTCAAGGCGCAGATTCCACGGAGCACATAACAGAGACATTCCAATATGATGGCAATGGTGCTTTGACGAACTGGTTGGGGAGCCCCCTTTGGAAAGGGGGTGGCGGCAACGCCGCCGGGGGTTTGTCTCTCACCTACGACGCATTGGGACGTTTCGCCAACGGCTCATGCGCCTACGATGCCTTGGGCAACCGTATCAAAACAATGGACGGGAATCTCTGGATACCTAATCACTCCGATTCTTTGAAACGTCCGTTGATGGAATGTGATACTTCTGGTAACGTCCTTCGTTATTACATTTGGGGTGATAACAGGCTGTTGGGCTTCATAGACGCAAACAATAATCTTACCATCGCCCACTCTGATGACTTCGGTAATGTCATTGCTTTGACTGACACCAGTGGCAACCTTCTCTATTCTGCCAACTATGGTGCCCATGGTGAAGACTGGGGCTCTATAGGCTACAACCCCACCCCCTTCACGTGGCTAGGGGGGTACGGAGTGCAGACACTAGAGACTGACACACCGCTAAAACTTTATCTCACACGCCACCGTGTTTACTCCGCAACCCTCAACCGCTTCCTTTCCGCTGACCCCATGGGTCTGGCTGGTGGCGCAAACCTGTACGCCTATGGTGAAGGAAATCCTATGTCGTATATTGACCCCTTGGGGTTGTGTGCGGAACAGAGCGTCTGGAGTGCTTTCTGGGAAGGGTTTGGAGAAGGGTTGAAAGGAGGTGGGTCAATCCTTGCCAACACGTTCACGTTCGGATATTCAGACCAATGGGGGTGGACGGACTCCACGCAATATCAGGGCTTTGAATATGACGTGTCGCGATTTTCTGCAAGTGTGGCACGAGGTGCTCTGGCAGGGGCTGGCACCGCAGGGCTCGGGTCTTTGGCGGCGGGGGGCAGCACTGCGGCGCAGGTCGGGTACGGGGGTGTCATGCTGGCTGGTGCCTATCAGGGGGGAACTCAAATCGGATATGGTATTGGTAATGTCATTGACGGCAACTACCTTGCGGGCGCAGGTCAGATTGCCGGTGGCAGCCTTTCTGTTTACGGAAGTTATGCCGGGTTGAATTCGATGATAAAGGCATCTCAGCCTTTTGTCCCTGAGAGTTATTGGCAAAGCCTTTCAAAACAAGCTCCACAGCAAGCGGCACCTTATTCAATCCATCCCACTTATGCACCAAATGGAACCATTAAAAGTTATACAACTTATGACGGTTTTGGGAATAGAGCATTCCAGTATGAGGTAGCCCCAAATGTTCGACACGGACAAGGTTACCACATTTATGATAATAGTGCTACAGGTGGTATTGGTAATGGACCTCGCGGCCCCCATATTGGTTTTTGAAAGGGTTGAATGATGGAATCCGACTTTACAGTGGTTGAGAACGATAATATGTTGGATAAACTTTTCTTGGAGGTTGATGATTTCCACGATTCTTTTATCAAAGAAGTGTCATTGTTTACCGACTCCTATATAGATGAGAATGGTGTTTGGCATAATGATCTTGCCCCACACAACGCTCGGTTATTAATACAGTCACAGTCACCCAAAGTACGGTCTTTGGAACTCGTCTTCTTAAATGTGAAAACCATCAACATGCGATGCGGTTTTGACCTCATACCGAGTGGAACAATTAAACAAAATGAAGTCATGGTTTCTTTTGCAGAAAAACCATATGAAAATGAATTTAGAATTATCGCCAAACAGTTGAAATACAGAACGATAGACAGACGATGAAAAACCATATTACAAAAAATTTTACGCTTTCCGTGTGCCTAGTGCACACGACGGGGCTTTGCTTTGTGTCCCACAGTCCTCAAGTTCTAGAAACTAGAAACTGGCAACTAGAAACTGATTCGTACGCCCACACCTACGACCCCCTCAACCGTGTCGTGGAAACCAAGGTGGCGCAGACATTCCTGTCTGCGTTCTCCCACGACCCCCTCGGCAACCTCACCGCCGCCACCGACCCCCTCGGCAAAGTCCGCCAATGGGAATACGATGCGATGAACCGCCGTACTGCCGCAATACGCCCCTCTGGAGCGACGGACGCTTTTGCCTACAATGCCATGGGATGGAACACCGCCTACACAAATTCCGAGGGCAACGTTTACACGATGGCGTATGACGTGTTCGGCAGAATGACCGCCGCCACCAACGCCCTCAACCAGCAAGTCTTCAGAGCATGGTATGATTACAATGGAAACATCACCAACAAGATTGATGGCAGAGGCATCTCCATCCGTTCCACCTACGACGCGCTTGACCGCTTGACCGCCGTCTTCACTAATGGTACTGCCAATACCCAACGCATCTCCGCATTCACCTACGATGCTGTGGGGAATATGCTCACCGCTTCTAACGCCACCGCTCAACTCACATTCAATTACGATGTGATGAACAGGGTCACGAATGCCGTCACCAAAGTGGCGGCGGCATCCCTGCCGCCGAGCATCACCACCCGCTGGCAACGCGATTTAGGCGGACTTGTAACCAACCTCACCTACGCCACAGGAAAGTCCGTAGTGTATGTCCACGATGAAGACGGGCTACTTTCCTCTGTCACCGACTGGTTAGGGAATGAGTGGGTTTTTGTCCGCGACCCAGCGGGTCGTCTGCTCTCCCTTTCGTCCCCTTCGTCTCCTGCGTCCCCTACGTCCCTTTTCTCCTACGATCCCGTAGGAAGATTATCTTCTTGGAATGTTGGTACTCTCGCTGGACGTGAAATTTCTTATGATGCCGCAAACCGTAGAATAAGGGATGATATTACCGCTGGAGCAATTCCCAAACCCACCCTCCAGCGTACAGCATTGAATACCTTTGATGCGGCTGATAAACTAATTTCATCTTCTGTGCGCTATGGTCAAGGCGCAGATTCAACGGAACACATTGAAGAACTATTTAGCTACGATGGTAATGGTGCCCTCACCAATTGGCTCGGAAGCCCCCTTTGGAAAGGGGGTGGCGGCAACGCCGCAGGGGGTTTGTCTCTCACCTATAACGCCCTCGGGCAAGTATCCTCCCTCGCCGCTAACTCCTATTCCTACGATGCCCTTGGTAATCGAATTAAGGTAAACAATGCGCTTTGGATACCCAACCACTCCGATTCCCTCAAACGCCCCCTAATGGAATGTGATACTTCTGGTAACGTCCTTCGTTATTACATTTGGGGTGATAACAGGCTTTTAGGCTTCATTGATTCAAGTGGTATTTTAACCGTAGCGCACTGTGATGATTTCGGTTCTGTGATAGCCCTCACTGACCTTTCTGGCACCCCCCTCTACACTGCCAACTACGGTTCCCATGGAGAAGACTGGGGAAGTACAGGCTACAACCCCACCCCCTTCGCTTGGCTAGGGGGGTATGGGGTACAATACCTTGAAACCGACACCCCCCTACGGTTGTACTTAACTAGACATAGGGTGTACTCCGCAACACTCAATCGTTTCCTCTCTGCCGACCCGATAGGTCTGGCAGGAGGGGGCAATCTGTATGCGTATGGTGAAGGCAACCCTATGGCATATATTGACCCCTTGGGGTTGTGTTCACAAAGTAGCGGTTGGGAATATGCGTGGGAGATGACCACCGCAATAGCAAGCGGCTTTTGGGAGGGTTGGAAAGCGGGCTGGGAGATAAACTTCAACACACTGAGTTTGGGGATGACGGATTCCCTCGGGTGGACGGATTCGGGACGGCACGAGGGCTTTGAGTACGACGTGTCGCGCGGCTTGGCGGCGGTCGGGACGCTCGCGCTAGTGCAAGCCGGAGGGATTGCCGTGACAGAGGTAGCCGGGACTGCACTTGTAAATTGGGGTGCAGGGGCGGCTGGGGTTGCCGGGGCTACCGCGGCGACCGTGAACACAGCGACGCAAGCAATTGACCCGAACAAGCTAAATCATGTTTTCAATAACGCTGGCCATAACATAACTTCCTTCTTAAATTCGTTTGGTGGCAATCAAACTCAAGCCTATAATGCCATTGTAAATGCATCTCAAAACGTAGTGACAGCAAACAACCTGACAGGCATTTTTGATTCAATGAAAAACCCGATTGTAATTGAAATTGGCGAACATACGATTTGTGTTGGTGGTCGCGTAATTAATGGAATATTTAATTTAGGAACAGCATACATTGTACAATGAGGTGAATTATGCAATTTGAAGACTTTGAAAAATGTGTCATGAAGTTTGTTTTGCGTGAACAAACGGAACAAAGTATTCTTTTGTCAAAACAATACGATGTTGCAACGGTCGTATCCAGAGAGTTTACAGGATGTGGTTTTTTTACAAATTTTCGTGTGCCAAATCTCGTGTCTGCGTTACCTAACAGCGTAAATATTGAATTGGGATGTCTTGGGGAATTGGAAGGAGTACAATATGGTATAGGATTTGTTTTATTTGTAAGACAAGGTCTTATTTCAATGCTTGAAGGTTACGTGTATAATGAAAAATGGCCAAAGTCAATTGGACAATTTAACTTATTCGACCCAAGAACACGTAACCCTTCTTTTGACGAAATGCGTCTTATACATTTGCTCATCCATAACGTGCGAAACTTGATTATTCCTCATGATCTTGATGCAAAAATCAAGGTTGCCGACATGGATGATAGTGGCATGAGGGGGTTGAAACTATTTCCCGAAGGTTCCGTCACATCCGACGGGTGCTTTAAGAAACACTCTAGCGCATGTAAATTTCTAGATCAAGACGGCGTTGAGGTTACTGCCTCACTATACCTTGATAAAAACGGTAAACTATGCGAACTTGCCGTTAGAAAATCAAATTTCAAGAAACTAATTCACATTCCTGAAAATTCTAACATTAGGATAATAACATGAACCGCATGAAAAACCATATTACAAAAATTTTTACGCTTTTCTTGTGCCTAACACACACGACAGGGCTTTGCTATGTGTCCTATAGTCCTGAAAATCTCTGTGCCTCTGTGTCTCTGTGTGAAAAAATCGCGGAGCAAGTCTTCCGCGCCTACTACGACCTCAACGGAAACATCACCAACCGCATTGATGGAAATGGCATTTCCATCCGCTCCACTTACGATGTCCTTGACCGCCTCACCGCCGTCTTCACTAATGGTACTGCCAATACCCAGCGCATCTCCGCCTTCACCTACGACGCTGTGGGCAATATGCTCACCGCCAGCAATGCAACTGCTCAACTCACATTCACCTACGATGTCATGAACCGTGTCACGAATGCCATCACCAAGATAAACAACATCAGCTATCCTACGCAATGGAAACGCGACTTGGGAGGGCTTGTAACCAACCTCACTTACGCCACTGGCAAGAATGTTTCCTACACCCACGACGAAGACGGACTACTTTCCTCTGTCACCGACTGGTTAGGGAATGAATGGGTTTTCACCAGAGACCCAGCGGGTCGTCTGCTTTCCCTTTCGTCCCCTCCGTCTCCTGCGTCCCCTACGTCCCTTTTCTCCTACGATAACGCAGGAAGGTTATCTTCTTGGAATGTCGGAACTCTCGCCGGACGTGAAATTTCTTATGATGCCGCAAACCGTAGAATAAGGGATGATATTACCGCTGGGGCTATACCCAAACCCACTTTACAACGAACGGCATTGAACACCTTTGATGCCGCTGATAAATTAACCTCCGCAAATGTGCGTTATGGTCAAGGCGCAGATTCTACAGAGCACATAACAGAGACATTCCAATACGATGGTAACGGTGCGTTGACCAATTGGCTGGGAAGCCCCCTTTGGAAAGGGGGTGGCGGCAACGCCGCCGGGGGTTTGTCTCTCACCTACGATGCATTAGGCAAGTTGGCGCAGACATTCTTGTCTGCGTATAAATACGA